>JBDHXS010000011.1:0-28803 GCA_039810845.1 Runella sp.
TTAGGTGGCACGGCATTTTTTGAAGACCCTTCTTTGGGTTCTATTCCTGCCACCAATCTAACGGCGGGTAAAGGTGGCAAAGGTAGCGTATATACCGAAGCGGATTTTGTACGGGCCATTCGGCACGGGGTAAAGAAAGACGGAAAACCTGCGTTCATCATGCCTGCCAGAGAGTTCCAACACCTCAGCGATGCCGATTTAGGAGCCATCGTAGCGTATGTAAAATCAACCTCCCGCGTGGACAAATCATGGCCAGCACCCAATCTGAACTTTATGGCAAAAGCGTTGGCTGGCGCAGGCGTGTTTGGCGACGTAATTAACGCCGAAAACATTGACCATGCTGCCATCACCAAAGTAACTGCTCCTGCCAAAACCGCCAACGTTGAATTTGGTGATTATTTAGTAAAAATTGGTGGCTGCCGTGGGTGTCATGGTGAGCAACTCAACGGTGCACAAGGCAACGAGCCAGGAGCACCCGTTGCACCAAACCTTACGGGTGGTGGCAAGTGGGGAAAATGGAGTGAAGCCCAATTTATGCAAACGCTCCGTAATGGTACAACGCCCGACAACCGCAAACTCGACCCTAAATTTATGCCTTACGAAGGCTTTGGACTGATGAGCGACGAAGAACTAAGCGCCATTTTTAAGTACCTCCAAAGTCAACCTAAACTGGCTGATGCCAAATAGTCTTCGGGTCAGACGATAGTCAGACCCACTTTATTAATCTCCTTTTTAAAAATTTTAAACCTCTTAATCCTTTTCAATCATGAACAAAAAAATAATTCTCTCGGCATTAGGCGGCGGTGTCGCACTCTTTGTTATTGGCGGTATTTTATTTGAGTTCCTACTCAAAGATGCCATGAGCGATATGATCAAAGCCATGGGTAGTGCTTATAACCCAAACCCCAATTTTGCTACCATCGCCTTAGCACAATTCATTTTGAGCCTGATTTTGGCGATTTTTATCTACAAATCCAACGTTACTACCTTCATGGGAGGACTCACCACGGGCGCATGGATGACCTTCCTAATCCTTTTTTGGTTTGATTTATGGATGCTCACTACCTTCAATTTTATGACTGTTTCGATGGCTGTTTTTGATACCATCTCTAATACAATTATAGGTACATTGGCAGGAGGAGTTATTGGCTGGATTCAGGGGAAAATAAAGTAAAAAACTAAGGTTGGCGAGGTTTTGAACCTCACCAACCTTGAAAATCAATCTCAAAACGATTATTGAATCCCTACCAAATATGAAAACGAGCAAATCTCTTCTCAGCCTACTTACCATTCTCTCGGGCATTATTGCCCTCATCAGTTATGTGTTGGTCGCTGTGGCGGTCAATTACAACTTCGACGTATTTGCTGATCCCACGCTCATTCTCACACTACCTGATGTACACCTTGCTGCCTTAAAATGGAGCATGATTACTGATGTACTGGGGTATTATTTACTGTTGCTTCCTGCTATTTTTTTCTTGCAGGATTGGATGAAAGACAAAACTCAATGGGCTCAAACGCTCACTTTCTGCGGCACTTCTTACGTATTAGTTGGCGCAATCGGGGCTTCTATTTTGGGCGTAGTATGGCCCTTGCTGATCAAAGAATTTCAGACTGCCAACTCACCCGAAGCACGGGAAACCAGCAGGTTGTCATTCCAACTAACTTCTGAGTTAGTTTATGGTGGATTATGGAACTTACTCGGCATGTTGGTTGGTGGAATATGGTGGTTGGGCATAGGCATTTTGCTTCGGCGTGAATATAAAGTCTTAGGCTGGGCAACAATCCTACTCGGCTTCTGTTCACTACTCGATTCCGTGGGAGGAATGTTAGAAATAAAAGTCCTCTCTGACATTGGGTTGAACATTTATCTCATTCTCGCCCCTATTTGTGCCGTTTGGCTGGGCATCTTGATAAGAAAATCAGAACTTCTACCTTCTAATCATTAACTCATTATGAAAAAACCTATTGACCTCCACAAAATCGGCGAAAAGCTCGAATTCAATCAACTCCGTGAGCAGACTTTTGGACAACGAAGTGAAGGCATCGTCACCATCGGCGCAGGAAAAAGCGGCCCTTTTGCCCACGTTCACACCAAGCAGTTAGAAGGCTTTGAAGTGATTAGTGGTCAGATGATTGCAGTAGTTAATGGCAAAGAAATCATTGCCAATGTAGGCGATACCATATTGGTACAAGCTGGCGAAGCACATACGTTTAGAAATGGTAGCAGCACCGAGCCGATGGTAGCGAAATTTTGGTACGAACCCGCGCTTAATATCGAATGGATGCTCCAAACAATGGGCGAAGATGCCATGCAAAATGGCGGCGATTGGGCAAAAATGCCCTTATTGCCCACTACTTATCTCATGTATAAAATGAGGAAAGAATACCAAATTGCAGGAATGCCCTATTGGCTGCAAGATCTCCTTTTCGGGCTATTGGCCAGCATTGCCAAGCTCACAGGGGTCTCCAAAAAGTATCAGTTACCAGCAACCTTGGAAGCCTAAAATTGTGCCTACACAAAAAACAAACCAGCTCATTTGTTATTTTCTTGGTCGTTATTGCCCTATATCAGTAGTCGAAAAAAGTAATCGTATATTCACTATTTTTGTAGAGTGAGACCCTAAATATAGATGACTACTTAATGCCCTACTATACGTTCACACCTGCCCCTGCCTTACGGCCTTACATCGAAATGTATTGGTTGATGACAGAATTTTGGGGACAACCAAAGCGTATCACATTGACACCCGACGGGAGCATGACCCTGATGCTCAACTTGGGGGAAGCAATCCATTCTCGGCACTTTGGCCTGACTCAAAACGAAGGTATCTATCTGATAGGCACTATGTCGCGTCCAGACGAACAAGTACTGCATGGTGCCATTCGATTGTTGGGCATTCAATTCAGACCAGGCGCTTTTACGCACTTTTACCAGTATGAGCCACTCAACCAGGTTGCCAATCAGGTGCGCGAATTTGAAAAAAAGCTATTTCCGGATGTCAAAAAAATTGTTCAAGATTTTGTGCCTTATATTGATCAGTTCTATCTGGAACGCCTGTCGTCTCCCCGAAACTCGCTCCTAACGGTGGTGAAGGACATAGAGAACCTCGGTGGTCAAGTAAAAATTGAGACACTCGCCAAACGACACTGCATAAGTGAACGGCAACTGGAACGACGGTTTAATGAGCAAATTGGGATTTCTCCCAAAGAATTTATCAACCTGGCACGGTTCAGGCAGGCGTTTGTAAAAATTCAGATGGGCGGCACCCCGCAAAATCAGCACAAACGGAGCTTAGCAGACATTGCTTGGGAGTGTGGGTATTATGACCACGCCCACCTGACCAATGATTTCAAACGCTATGCTGGAAGTGCGCCAACTGAACTCATTTTGTCGGATTTTTCCAAAACAATTGCTTTGAATTTCGAGTAGGTTTGCGCTACTAACAAGCAAAACGCGATGGATAAGCTTTGGCGCATTACTACTGGACTGGTTATTGGTCTGACCATCTTTAGCATATTAGGGTTTTACAAAACCTATTTTGGGTTGTTTCCTCAGTTTGAAGATACGCATTGGTTCGTACACGTTCATGTTACCTCGGTATTGGGTTGGTTAATTTTATTGAGCAGACAGGCTTGGCTGGCAAAACAAGGCCGTTTTTCAGAGCACCGAAAATTCGGTCGGTTGTCGTATCTACTCGTACCCATCATCGTTGTAGGTTTTATCTTAGCCACATATCAGGGGCAGATAAAGCATAAAGCCCCCGAGTTGTTAGGAGCCACGTTATTTGATGGAGGTTTGTTTCTTTTGTTTTACACCCTGGCTATGGTGTATCGCAAAAAATCCTCGTACCATGGGTCGTATATGATTTTGTCGGCGGTGCCATTTATAAATCCAGGTTTGGGGCGGTTCATTTCTCCAGAAGTTAGCATATCCGTTGAGTTTTTGCTCATCATCAGTCTTTTATCATTCGCTTATTTCAAAAAGAAACCGTACAAACCTTACTTAGTTGCTTTGGGTAGTTTTGTCCTATTGTTGGGATGTATCGTGTATCTTTCTCTCGTCAGCCCATCCGTTTTTGAACAGATATGGGTGGTCATTTGGGGATAAATCCATTGTAGCTTAAATCGTAAGTTCTAATAACAAATGTATGAAACCTTCCTTATGGGCGGTCGCCACCCTGACCGCTTTATTGGGCGTATTGTCAAGTTGCAAGAACTACCCTTCACGTATCGGGCATCCCAACGACCTATCCGTTGCCATCACCCATGAGCGCATTGAGCGAGGCAAGTACTTGGCAAACCATGTAGCCGTGTGTATGGATTGTCACTCGCAACGAGACTACTCTCAGTTTGCCGCCCCCATGGTAGCAGGGAGTTTAGGAGCTGGCGGACAGGTATTTGGGCATAAATCAGGGCTTCCAGGCACGTTTTATGGCAAAAACCTTACGCCTGCTGCACTCGCTAACTGGACAGACGGCGAGCTCTATCGTGCCATTACGATGGGCGTTTCCAAAGATGGTTCGGCGTTGTTACCCTTGATGCCCTACCAAAATTACGGCAAAATGGATGGCGAGGACATCAAAGCTATTATAGCTTATTTACGCACCTTGCCGCCTGTCGAGAACGCAGTGCCTGCCTCAAAACCTGATTTTTGGGTAAAACCCATCATCAAACAAATGGTTCGCACAGCCCAACACCAGCCCAAACCAATTTTGCAAGATACCCTTGCCTACGGAAAATATTTGGTAATGTTTGCGGGTTGTGCCGACTGCCACACGCAGCGACGAATGGGTATTCCCATAAAAGGCAAAGAATTGGCCGGAGGAATGGCTTTTCCGCTACCAAGCGGAATCGTTAAATCGGCAAATCTCACACCAGATCAAGAAACGGGCATTGGCACCTGGACAAAAGATGCATTTATTGCCCGTTTCAGAGCCTTTAATGCCAATACTTTTACGCCGTTTGAAACAAAAAGTGGATTCAACACACCCATGCCGTGGACGTTTTACAGTGGTATGACCAAAGAAGATTTGGGGGCGATTTACAGTTACCTTCAATCGCTCAAACCTATTAAAAATCAGGTCATTAAATTCAAACCAAATGCACGTTATTTGGCGCAGGAAAAATAAGGAAAATCGTATTTCAACGCTCAATTTAAGCCCCTTAAAATCATGAAAACTTTTATCAAAAAAGGATTATTCTATTTATTAGCGTTGTCTCTCTCGTGCAGTCAGCACGACAGCATTATACAAATATTGGGTAGTTACAAGGTGTATCAACTCCAGGTATTTAGTGAAAAGATTAATACTTCAAAAGATTTTGTAGGAATGATAACGCTTACCAAAACCGATGGTTCTCACGTCATGTTGGGTATAGATATTCGATACAAAACCGACGAACCAACACCCGTAGAAACACTTTGCACCCTACTACCCACCTCAAACAACATACAACTGATAGAGCATAAAACCAATGAAGTATTGGGCTATCTGGAAAACGGGGAAATTCATCTAATTTCTTCCGATTTAAAAGGAGCTAAAACAGAAATTATAGGAAAGAAACTATGACCTACTCATGGCCCACATACGAATAGCCCATTGAGCGAGGTGAGTACCTGGCAAACCATGTAGCCCCAATCAGCTCATTTATTATTTTCTTGATATAGGGTGGGAACACCCTACATTTGACAGATTACTTCTTTATGCCGCCTTACGCCCTCATTACTCGCCAAAAGATACGGGGATGAAAAAGCGAGGTAGGCGGCTTGAGTAGCCCCATTACATACAAAAATGCCTTACAAACCACTTCGTCGCTCAGGCTTGCTTTGTGGACTTTGGCCACGTATTTGTTGATAAGATTGATACCCAGAGGACGTTTACCCGTCGTTTCCGAGAACCTGAAATCTTCGCCCGTAGCCAATTGCCAAATCATATCCACAATGGGGTTAACGGCCTTGAAATAGTTTTGGGCCAACGCCTCACTATCAGGATTTTGTGCTAATATCTTGTCTAAAGTCTCTGCTTGCAAGGCCGCCGACGACATGCCTTGTCCGTAAGTAGGATTAAAACTTGTGATAGCATCGCCCAGCACTAAAAAACCCATGGGAAACCGCGTCAGTTTTTCATAATGCCGCCGCAAACTCAAGGGAAATTTGTAGGGAATTACCTCAGTCAACGGCTCTGCGTGGCTTGCTACTTCATAAAAATTCGGATGTGGCAATTGTTTCACAAACTCCATAAAACCTTTTTCATCCGTAGCAGCGTGGTCGCCATGCCAACCGCCTACGGTCAGCACCCATTTGTTGTCTTCGACTGGAAACAGCCCTCCAAAGCGGGTTTCTTGCGGTGCTTGAGGTGTATAGAGCATCCAATCGTGTCCGAGGCTATCCTCAGGGTCTCGTTTGTACACGCGGGTAGTATAACCCACATTTACTTTTACTTCGCTTACTTCTGGGGCATCGTACCCCATCTCTTTGAGCCATTGGGGCGTTCTTGAGCCTCGTCCCGTAGCATCTATTACTAAATCAGCCAAAATCTCTTGCGTTTGTCCATCGTCTTTTGTGACTGATTCTACTCCTAACACCTGCTTCTGATCGGGCGAAATGAGCAATTTTTTGACAGTCGTATGATCTTGCAAACGTACATTAGGCAAGGCCAATACGCGTTCTCGCACGACGTGTTCGAGCATCGGGCGACTTACAGTTACAGCGTTTATCCCAAATGTAAAACGTTTTTTAAAACCACCGTACGAGAACCAGTTCATGGTTTCGGCAAAATCCATCACATTAGCTCCATTGGCGACCATATCGTTTTCTATATCAGGAAAATATTGATTCAAAACTCTTAAACCTGCGGGTAGTAATCCGTGAAGGTGTTGAGTCTGCGGCTGCCCTTTACGTGATTCGGGGACACGATGTACCGCATCTTTTTCGAGAATAGTTACTTGTTCGAAATACTTACTTAATACACGAGCGGCTAAAAGCCCGCCAAGGCTTCCCCCCAATACAAGGGCGTTTTTGGGTAGTTGTGAGGTAGTATCCATCTTAGTCAAAGGTTTATTTAAGCACTTTTTGCTTTGGATTTGTATATACACCTGCCTCTTTTCTTTGGATTTACCTAAGCTGAAAAATACGCAGATTTGCGTATTGCGATTACGAAAATTTACGGATGCTTTGAGGATAGACAAGGAGTAATTTTGTCTCATACTTAAACCAAAAATAAAACACATGACTACTTCAGTAAACTCCTCTTTATTACGTCCTATTGGACTCTTCTCTTTGATATTTGCTCCTCTGTGTACGGTTATTGGGCAATTTTTTTGGCACGACGGTGTGCTGGGTATCACGGCAGGTATTTGGCAAGTATATTCATACTTTTTTTGGATTTTTGCTTTCCAACTCATGTTTCAGCAACTTGAGACTACCTTACCTCGCTATGCTTCCATCGGTTTCTTTGTGGCTGTATTTTCCTGCATCGGAGGGAACAATTTTGGGGTTGAAGGTATTTACAGCGAGCTTATGGAGGTTCGAGACCTTGCTGCTTTAGATGCGCTTCATACTAAACTGGGAGGGGCTGCTGCTTTCTATCTCTTTTTGCCCGGCTTGTTATTTCCACTTAGTCTGTTGGTACTGGGCATCAACCTCATTCGTACCAAGACCATTCCGATGTGGGTAGGTATCTTATTTTGTGTAAGCGCCATCGGTTTTCCACTCAGCCGTATTCCTCGCATAGACCTCATTGCCCATGCAGACAACCTGTTGCTGCTGATTTCACACAGTTTGGTGGCTTGGCAAATTGCCCAAAGCCCTTCTTCTACTCAAAATTAGCGCACCTTTAAAATCAACAACGATAATCAAAGATATTTTAAACACAAAAATCATGGAAACGCACAACCCTATCTTTTTAGCTCCTGGCGAAGGCGACAAACTGGCTGCAGTAGGCGTTGAAATTATCTTCAAAGCCCGCAAGCACCAAACAAATGGTGCGTGGTCATTGCTCGAATATACGGGTCCGCCTCAGTTTCAAGGCCCTCCGCCACATTATCACAAAACTATGGAAGAGGTCTTTTACGTCTTGGAAGGAAGTCTTACATTTATGTTGGACGGACAAACGCTCGTATGTGGAGCAGGGGGATTTGTTAGTATTCCACCCCATCACGTACATACATTTAGCAACCCTAACAATGCTCCAGCTCGCTTTCTATTGCTTTTTTCGCCTGGTGGTTTTGAAGGATATTTTGAAGAAGCTGGCGAACTCGTCAAAACAGAAGGTTTTCCTCCAAAAGACCCCAGCAAGTTTGTACAACTCATGGAGAAGTATGATACTTTTCTACCCACAAGCTAAACCTATTTGTGCCATGCCCCACGTCACGCTATACCAAGAAAAAGTCGCTCGACTCAAATGTATCGTCACAGCTACGATTGACGAGAGCGGGCAACTTGTGGTAGAAGGCTACGACAGTGGCGAATTGGTAGCAAGAACTTGGGGAGATAATGATTATGAATACAGTTTAAAACTAAAAATAGCCTCGGTAGAAAAACTAAAACAACAGTTGAAAGTCCACAAAGATGAGGACTTGCTGCTGAAGATTCAACAAGAATTTGGAGGAGCGAGGGCTTTTTCTCAGTTTAAAAACTTCTTAGACCAACAGGAGATTGAGTACGACTATTTTTCGTGGAATTAAGCAAACAATACTCCTTAAATACAAAGAATCCCCGCCGATTTGGCAGGGATTCTTTGTGTAAAAGAACTTTATTTCGATTAGAAAAACTTAGCACGATTATCCACCACTTTTGCATTTTCACGAATTGCTTCGTTGAGCAAATAGCTTGCTTGCATGTTTTTTGCTTGCAAATTGGCTTTGTACATTGAGTAGTCAGCAATAGCAGGGGCTGGAGTTTCTGTAATTTTTTCCATGATAAATACCCCATTTTCACCCGTAAATACTTTGGATTTTTTGCCAGATTTGAGACCAAAACCTCTGCCCAAGGCAATAGGATCAAGACCTGCACTAGTTAAGAAACCTGTTGCCAACGAAATATCATTGGCCGATTCTACCAATGCACCCGCACCATATTTCTGCGCAATGGCATCCAGGGTTGGAGCTTGAATACCGCTCAATTTCTTGGTAATCTGTTCTGCTTTAGCAGCATTACGAACCTTCAAGGTCAGCTCATCACGGAAATCATTGATTGAAGGACTACTTTTTTCCGATTTCCCTGTTAAAATGGCTACTACATACTGTTCATCCATTTCAAAAACAGGAGAAACTTGCTCCATTTTAGTATCGTCATTGAACGCCCACCGAACAATTTCACGTGCATTTTGTAGCGTATTTACATTCGTAGCGGATTCGGGAATACGGCTTGCCGTTTGTACAATAAGTGACTTATCTTTTTTCACAGATTCATCAAAAGCTGTTTTTGATTTAGATTCTAATGCAAATTGGTCTGCTTTTGCATAAATCGCATCACGAGTAGCTTGGCTTGGCACCATGGTTTTGCCAATGGCTGCGACTTTGTACAATACATTGGTTTTAGCTTCAGTCACTTTGATTATATGGAAACCAAAATCAGACTCAATCAAACGAGGAATTAAACCCGTACCACTCATTCCAAAAGCAGCATCGTTGAAAGGTTTTACCATTGCTCCTTCTCGGAAATAACCCAAATCGCCTCCCCGTTGAGCTGAACCTGGGTCGGCACTATTGGTAGTAGCCAATTGTTCAAAATTAGCCCCTGCTTGTAGCTGCGCCAACAAACCAGCTGCTTTGGTACGAGCTACTGCCTTAGCGGAGTCGCTGGTGCCTTCTGCACGAATCAAAATATGACTGGCTTTTACTGTATAAGCAGTATCTTGTTTAGTGCCTCCGTATTTGTAGATATAATAGGTGTTCCCTTCGCGATAAGGGCCGTTTACGCTTCCTGGAATGAAAGTTTTTACTGCTGCTTTCAATTGGTCTGGCATTTCTGAAAGCGACCAGTAGAGTTTAGTAGGCACATCAGAGTTAAGGCGAGCAAAAGTCGAATCACTTGTAGATGTAGCCAACCCACGCGCTAAATCTTTGATTCTATTGTATAGCTCGACACTATCTTCTTTAGTTGGTACCATTGAGAAAGAAACATACTGAATGGTACGAGAATCAAACCCTTTGTACTCGTCTTTGTGCTTAGCCAAATAATCTTCCAACTGCGAGTCGGTCACTTTAATAGTAGTATCTACTACTGAGTAAAAAGGCACAAATAGATAACGAAGCGAAGCCTTGGTGGTCTGAGCTTGGTATTCTTTTTCGGCTTCGGCGCGTGTTACATAACTTCCCAAGCGCAATAAATTTTCATATTTCTGACGAAGGCGATCTTGAGCTAAACTCTTCTCAAAATTTTGCCAAGCTTGTTGCTGTTCAGGCTGTAAATTTTTGAGGTTCTTTAAATAAGTAATTACCTGTGTTTTGTCAAAAACACCTGTTTGAGGATTGGTAAAAGACTGCTGAACAGCAGGGCTCACATTGTTACCCTGTACCATGTCCACCAATTCTTCATTGCTTACTTTTAACCCTAAAGCATCAAACTCTTTTTTGTAAGCATAGTCAATGAGGTACTGATTCCAAACTTGTTCCCGAAGGCTTTGTTGCTCAGCTTCTGAGGCAGCACGACCACTTTGGGCTTCAAATGCCTGACGAGCTTGGTCCAACTTAAGTTGAAAATCTTTGTAATCAATGGTTTCACCAGCAATTTCACCTACCGTTTGGCTTCCTCCAAACAACGCTTGTGAACCCAGAATGTCGCCTCCGACGATAAATAGAATCAAACTGGCGGCAATAACCACTACCGCAATACCTGATCGCTCCCTGATTTTGTTAATTAACGCCATAGTTGCTTGCGCGTTATTGAGTTAAAGTTAATTGTTAAATAAGTTTAAATAAATTAAGGAAAAGAAAGGGTTTCCAAAAATTGACCCGCAAAATAACATCATTTACTGCTACAATCCAACATTGATTCATTCTTTGTCAATTTTCATGCCAACGTTTTGGCAAAATTTAAGGTAAAACCCACAGCTTTTTAGTGATGTTGGCATGACTTGAACTTCCAATCCGTAAGGTATAAAACCCTGACGGTAGGCTCGGTATTTTTACCATTTGAGTATTTGTTAAATTCGAGATTTGGGTTTCATAGACCGATCGCCCATCAGCGCTAATAACCTGCAAATGAGCGTTTTTAATATCTTCATAGCTTTCTATCCAAAATACGCCATCTGAACTGGGATTGGGATATACGTTCAACCCATTGCCCGACAAATCAAGTACAAAACTATAATCAAAAGAAGGCAATGATGCGCAGGTTTTGGTTGGGTCTATAAAATAAAAAGCCGTTACGGTATAGTTGGCTGTTTTCTTACCTTTCAAAAAGTTGTCCTTTGTAACTACTTGTTCCCCTCCAAAATTCCATCGAAATTGAATATCAGAAAGGTAATTCCCTTGCGCTTTCATGAGATAATTGCCTATTTTCTCAATAATAGGCTGACTGGGTATGGGGCTTACTTCTACTTTTACTTCCTCTGATGGCGGCGATAAGCATCCCCAAGTGTCCAAAGTGCGGACACTATAACGACCCGATTCTCTTATAATCAAATTGGGGCTGGTTTCACCATTGCTCCAAATATTGGTTTGCAACGAATTGGAGTACAGCGTCATGGCTTCTTTTTCGCAAAAACGGATTAATCCATTAGGGGTAATCGTAGGCTGAGTAGGCAAAGGATATACCGTAACCGATACCGCCTTAGAATAGGGCGAAAAACAATTGTATTGATTAGAAACCCGAACGGCATAATCTCCCGACTCTTTTACCACAATAGTAGAAGTTTTTTGCCCCCCAATCCACTCTACCGTATTAGTAGTTGAAAGTAAACTTCCCCCTTCTATTTCCAATACTAGCGTTTGGTCAGCGCAAAAAGTTACGGGGCCTTTGGCTACGACAGTAGGCGCTGTAGGAACAGGATTAACGTCAATAGTTATCGGTTCAGAAGCCAATGACCAACAACCCTTTTCGTCTTGTACTTGAACTGTATAGCTGTTTGCCTCACCTACTACGATATTACGCGAAGTAGTTCCATTACTCCACCGATAAGCCATCGCTTCTTGCGCCAAAAGTTCTATCTTTTCTCCCTGACAAAACGTAGTAGCACCTTTTGCTGTAATGATAGGCTGAATAGGTTTAGGTAATGCTTGAAGGTTAGCTTCTCCAATCTCAATGGAAGGAGAATATAAAAAGTTGCCTGAGGTATCTTTAACTTTGACTCGATATACCCCACTTCCCACAGTCACTATTTTATCACTTACACCCGTATTCCAGTGCATTTCTGTATAATCACCCTGCGCAAAGAGCTTCACTTGATTATCTCCTGCACAGCCTACTTTGATGGTAGGAAGCGGCAATGCCCCACGAGGATTAGAGTTTTTGAAAAAATCAGAAGTTAAGCTGTTGTTCCACGCCTCTGCCAAGCTTAGTAAGCCACTTCCTTGGATATGGACTCCATCGGGTCGGGGAATTTGAATCTCATCCGTATAAGGGCCGTTAAAGACATTGGGAACACTGTTAATCACGGTATTTTGGGCATTAACAACCGCCGACTTAGTCTGTCCAGTGCCGTTATAAGACACCCGTGACATAACCCAACTGATATTATGCCCTGCATCATACCGGCTTTGACTAACCACCTGTTGAAGATTATTAACAATTTCTGGTTCGGGCAATTCAAACTGTGTATCCGATTCGCCTTGTTGCCAAAGTATTGCTCGTATTCCTGTCAAAGAAGCAAATTGCTGGAGCGACACCCGCATTTGTGAGTAAGGAAGTTGATTGCTATAAGTACCTCCAACATAAGGGTTTGTAGCCAATCCTACAGTACTTTCTCGCCATGCTCTGCTGGTTGTACCTTCCAAGGCAGCGTTATAAAATAGTACAGGAACGTTGAGACGTGCAACCAGTAAATCGCCAAGTGCTCCCCACGACCACGCAGAAAAGCCATAGGGGGCAATATAGCTATCGGCATTTAGGTGCGAAAAAGCTGGCTCTGGCAATTCGTTGGATTCAAACGAAGCATTAAGATAATTGAAACAACTGACGCGGTCTTCGTAGGCTGGCGGTGCGCCATAGTTCTGGATTCCTCGCGCATTTGATTGACCTGCTACCACAAACACCTCCCCTACTCCTATTCTATCTATCTCTGTGCTTTCACTGATTTGCCCATTCCTAATAAGTCGTACTTTCAGTTTATACCAACCGCCTGTTGCTGAAATAGTCCCCGAAAATAATCCTCCTGTGGGCGACTGCTCAACAAGTTGCCAATCAGTAGCCGTGCCTTGTCCTTCCTTTAGTGGTTCCAAAGCAGCTTCTACTCGATCAGGAATTCCTTGTTTATAGGTTCCCGTTACCACAAATGACGCAGAATTTTCATTTGAGCGTTGAAAAACAATTCGAGAAGTAGGAAAACTAACAGTTACTTGAGCAAAAGAAGGAATTACGACCCCAAAAAAGACGGCCAACATCACCCAATTACGACTCAAACCCCTAAACACTGCGTAATAATCGGGCACTGGCATTCAACTTACCTTAAATATATTTTATACAAAAAGTTTCAAAATTAAGGATTTGAAGCGGTAGGGCAAAAGTTTAGCGACAAAAAAGAGGTCACCTCAAAATTGGAGTGACCTCTTTTTTGTCGTTAGAAACTCATTATTAACGTGATACGTATCGTTTGCCATTGGAATATTTGAAGTCAACACTTCCATCAAAATCAGCCTTATCGAAAGTAGCACCATCGCTGAAATCAGCATATTTAAAATCAGCATGACGTTGAAAACGGCCACTCGAAAAGTTAACCTTTTCGTTAAATTCTGCATACTTAAAATCGGCATAGTCACGGAAGCGGGTATCTTGAAAATCAGCTTTATCACTAAAATCAGCATATTTAAAGTTGGCGTATTCGTTGAAATTAATCCCTGCGAAAAAGGCATTATTACGAAAGTTAGCGTACTTAAAATTAGCTTGATGTTCAAACTTGCTACCCGAAAAATTAGCAGTTCTGGAAAACGTGGAATACTTAAATTCGCTTCCTCCCGAAAAAGTACAATTTTCAAATACTACATTTTCCCGAAAATCGGTAGAGTATGTCATTCCTCCGTTATTTATTTCCAAGTTGAAAATTTTGGTGCGATTCCCATCTTTTTCTAAATGCTTGTAAGCAATTACATCACCTTTGAAAGTACAATTCCGAAATACGACTGGAACCTCAACTATTGTCTTGATTTCTTTCCAACCTTTTCCTTCATTTTTAATTTTTCGATTGGAGAGTTCAGTCAAATCCAAATCGCCTGTGACCGTAATACCATCGTATTGGATAGATTGTTTTTTGTCAATAGCGTTAAAAATCTCTTTGGCTGATACCTGTTTTTGAGCATTTCCGCCAATAAATGCGAAGACTACAAGTGAGAATGTGAATAAAAATTTCATTGCTGTATGGACTGTTTAGGTGAAAAAAAAATAGATTTTGATTTATAGATGCTGAAACTCTGCCAAGGGTTGCATCGTCTTGATTTAATTTTCTAACAAGTTTCCTTCTTGGGCATACCAATAGCTTTGGGAAGTGTTTATCAAAGGTTTCCAAGTGTTCAAATCAAACATTCCACTTCCAGTAGAAGTAGCTGTTAATTTCCATACTTTGAGGGCTTTCCCCTTTCGATTCCAAGTCAGTTTTTGTCTTGCTTCGCATACTTCGGGCTTTTTGGAATTCGTCAAAAGAAAATACGCTGCCTGACTTCCAAAAACACGAACGATGCCCTTTTCATCAATACAAACTGACGTTTTTTCATCTACCCCAATACCTTTGGCTTTCATATTCCAGTCGGTTTTCATCCTTGCCATAAACGCCAAATGCCGCCCGTGGCGGCTACGGTTGCTGTAATGTGTATCGGTAATGGTATTTTTTAGAATCGGGATGTCAATAAAACCGCCATTAAGTAGGGTCATTTTGGAATGAAAAGGGTTGGTAAGTGCTTCTTCAGAATTGATTCCGTCGTTGAGTGCTGCAAAACCTACTTCGCCCAAAATGGCACAGCCTGCACTTGTACCGCCAACAGGGGCTTTTTTGGTATGAATTAAATAGTTAATAGCATCTTCGACGGGCGTATCCTGCCAGTATTTTACATAATTCCCTTGGTCTCCTCCCGCAATAAACAGCATTTCAGCTTGCCGAATCCGTGCCGCTACGGCAGGGTTTAGCGCTAATTCTCGGTTGTTTATCAATAAAGTTTCTACCGAATTGACTCCGCCTAAGTTATAAATAAAATCGTTGTAACCAACCGAACCACTGGCTCTGATAATGACCACATCGCCGCCTTTGGCACGGTCTATCATCCACACCAAGGCTTCTTTCACATCAGTACTGCCACCACCCAGCACAAAGCCTGTTTGGGTAGGTACGAATACATCTGAAGTATCGCCCACAACACCAATCGAAGCAGGTGTATTGCCTTTGGTTTGGGCATATAAATTAACAGTACAAAACAGGAGTAAGAAAAGAATAATACGCATCAGAAATCAATTTTGAATTACTACTACCGCCTTCCCTTTTACTTTGCCCTGTCCTATCTCCCACAGTGCCTGAGGAGTCTCTGCAAGTGTGTATGTTTTATGAATGACGGGTGTTAGTTTTTCTTCAGTAAAAAGTTGGTTGAGGTATGCGATATCTTGGGTCAAAGGTTTCCAAACCAAAAGTCCGATTTTTTTATTACTCCTCCAAGCTGCCAATGCACCCAAACAAACTACTTGCAAAATGGTAGTGATTTTTCCTCCTACCATGACAAACACACCGTTTTCGGTCAACGAGTTTTTATACTTCCGCACCGACTGCGAAGCCACAAAGTCTAAGATACGATCGTAGCGCTGTCCATTTTCGGTGTAGTTTTCGCGGGTGTAGTCTATGACATGATCTGCTCCCAGCGATTTCAGCAAGTCTAATTTTGAGGGATGATCCACGGCAGTTATCTCTGCGCCATGTAGTTTTGCCAGTTGAATCGCAAACGTCCCTGCTCCTCCGCCCGCGCCGTTGATAAGTACTTTTTGCCCTTTTGTAATACCTCCTCGGCTGTTGAGTCCCTGCAAGGCCAGCGTAGCTGCTTGCGGAATAGCTGCTGCTTGTTCGGGAGCCATAGAAGTGGGCTTCCGTACCCAATATTTTTCATTGGCACAGACAAACTCCGCAAAACCACCCCAAGTTTCTGAAGAAATATCACCCATTACTTCATCGCCTTTTTTGAAGTGCGTTACGTTATTTCCTACTGCCTCTACCACTCCTGACACATCTGCTCCCAATACCTTGAGTTTGGGTTTGAACAATCCAAACAACAAGCGATACAGGTAAGGCTTGCCTGTCAGCATATCCCAATCCCATGAGTTGACCGACGCGGCCTTTACTTTCACCAAAATCTGCTGGTCTTTGGGAACGGGCATTGCCACTTCCTTTACCTGTAATACATCGGGAGAACCGTATTTTTCATAGACTACTGCTTTCATTAGCTCCGCCCTTCTGGCTATTTTTTTAGAGATTCCATGTATTCAAAGGTAGATTCAAACCAAAGTTGAAACATAGGATTCACAAAAAAACATTTAACTACACCAAAGGCGTAAACGATAGAAAAACGGCAAAAAAGTGAGTTATATACCTCTATGTATTTTGTCCATCACTAAAAAAATGAGACCTTTGGCCGCGTATTTTGAATGACATCTCACCCGCCATGAAAACACTTCATCCTCTTATTATTGCCATCAGTGTAGCTTCTATCGTAGTAGGATGTATGCCTAAGTTGGTGACTGTCACCCAACAAAGTCCACATTTAGCGTTAGGAAATCCCAGCAATGCCCAGACCAATCCGTCATTTTATGACAATTATCTGTTGGCAAAACCCCAATACGCGCTGTCGTACAATCGTTCCAAAGGCCATGCCAACTGGGTTGCGTGGGAGGTGTCCGCCGCATGGCTCGGCAGTATTGACCGTCAAAATGATTTTCGACCAGACAACTCGCTGCCGCAAGGATGGCCCCAAATCAAACCCAATGATTACTCCAACTCGGGCTTTGATCGTGGGCATCTATGTCCTTCTGCCGACCGTACCCAATCGGCAGCCGACAATTCAAGTACCTTCTTGATGACCAATATGATACCGCAAGCACCTGAGTTGAACCGTGAAGCTTGGGCTTATTTAGAAGAGTTTTGCCGCGAATTGGTGTACAAAGGCTACAAGCTTTACATCACAACAGGTGCCTACGGAACAGGCGGAGAAGGAAGTAAAGGCAATGCTACAAAATTGGGCAATGCCGTTAGTGTACCTGCACGATTGTACAAAATTATAGTGATAGTACCTGCCAATGCTTCTACCAACAATATCAACAACGAAACGCCCATCATTGCGGTTGACTTTCCCAACAAAAACAGCACCGTCAAAAATACAGGCTGGATTCGGTACATCACAACGGTGAATGAGTTAGAGCAAAAAACTGGGATGGACTTTTTTAGTAACTTACCCTATTCGACGCAAAATGTATTGCAGCAGGTGCGGTTTGACTATCGCAATACCTCGCTCAATGTGGACACCAAATGCAGTGTCTATAACGACAACACACTTTATATTGGTAAAAGTGGTGGGTGTTATTACATCAACTCAAGTGGAAAAAAGACCTACGTTGACCGCGAGTATTGTAATTGTCAGTAAGTAAGCGTTATCAAGGTCAGACGTGCCGTCAGACCTATTGTTCTTCTATATAACTCTCTAAAAAACACCTATTCACCCCAAGCCGTAATCATCAAGCTGCGTGTTCCGCCGTGGTTGCGGTGTTCGCACAGATAAATTCCTTGCCAGATTCCTAATGCCAGTTGTCCATTGGTAATGGGTATCAGCACCGAGCATCCCAAAAGCGATGATTTAAGGTGGGCAGGCATATCGTCCGAGCCTTCGTAATCGTGACGGTAATCGGGATCGTTTTCGCGTACAGTTTTATTGAAATAGGTTTCAAAATCTTGGCGTACCGTCGGGTCGGCATTTTCATTGATGGTCAGCGATGCTGATGTGTGCTGTATAAATACTTGGCACATCCCTATCTTTATTTCGCGTAGTTGTGGTAGTGCTTGTAATACCTCATTGGTAATCAAATGAAATCCTCTTCTTCGTTCGCGGAGTTGGATGCGTTGCTGAACTATTCTCATGTAATAGACAAATGTTCATATTTTAACAGAAAAGCCCCAAAGTGACTTCGGGGCTTTTCTGTTGAAACAAAGTTTTTTGTTACTTCTGAGCAGGGGCAGGTTGTTGCTGAGCCGGTGCAGGCGTAGTAGAAGGCGCAGGAGTCGTCGGTGCAGGAGCAGCAGGCAACGAACGTTGGTTGGCTTTTTCAACGTTGACGCTATTGATACCAGCATCTGCTTGCGACGTACCAATGAACAAATTAGATACCAAGGCCAAGGTAGCCATCGCCCCCGCCAATCCCCACGTAATCTGTTCTAGTAAGTCAGTAGTACGCTTAACACCAAACATTTGCGTAGCACCTGTGCCACCAAATTCTCCAGCCAAACCACCGCCTTTCGAGTTTTGAACCAGTACAAGCAAAATTAACAAAACAGCGATAATTGCAATAACAACGATAAATACGGTAAACATTTTAGTTTTCAGTTTTCAGTTTAGAGTTTGCAGTTTAAAGTTTGCAGTTTACCACTTGCCTACTTGACATTTGCCTACTTTCTATTCTGTGGTTAAATCTTTAATTTTTTCGGCAAAGTACGCTTTTTTTTCTGGTTTTTTCAACATCAGTTGTTCGTATATTTCTATGGCTCGCTCAATTTTACCTTGTCTTGCCATAATTTTGGCCATTCCCTCGCTTACAATACCTTCTGAAAAGTTCATGTTACGTTTTTTGGCCAAATCTTCTGGCTCTATATTAGCCATGTCGTTCAAATTAGCTCGAATCGGTCCCATACGAGCTTCATTTTCAATAAAACTGTCAATAATTGCCATTTGACGTTGTCGTTCAAGTTCAAGGTGTGCTTGCTGATCTTCTTCAACAGTCGAACTTTCAATCTGTTCCAGCTCGTTTTGTAGGGCATTTTCCCGCAAGGTCGTATCGTCTATGGGTGGTAGTTCGGGTAATGTTACTTTCTCTTGAATACCCCGAGAAAGAATGACGGGTTCATCAAAAATATCAATTTTAGGTAATTCTGGAAGTTGCCAATGAGGTTTGGTTAAAGGGGAAACTGGTGTTTTTTGGTAATCTGCTGGCCAAATCAGTACATTTTCAAATTGACGGCTTCGCAAATTGGGCGACCACTCAAATTCATTTTGAATGAGTTTTCGAAGAGTATTACGACTAAGAGAATAAGCCGCTGCTTTCTGAATACTCGCCTCTGCAACATCAGGTTGATGCATAGCGATGGCTTTGGCTGCCAAAATATGTAACGTTTGGCAATAAGGGTACAACTCTGCTGCTTCCTTTAAATAGGGGATGTCGGCATCAGCAATATCGTCTGGGTTTGTAGTCCAGTACGAAAATGATTCTTTTACGTAACGATTATTCATAATATGGGGTCAGTAAATACAATTCGCAGTCATTAGCGGTTAACGTAACCTTTACCAATCTCCTGCTGATTTATTAAAAATATCCTGCACGATTTGATCTAAAATAGTTGGAATCAATCGGCTTTCTACTTGACTAAGCGTCTGATTTTGGGGAAAGTCCTTAAAGAAAGAAAAACTCTGATCAAAGTTTTTTTCCTCATCTTTATTATTGGTAAATTTAACTTGTATTGTAATTGTCAACCGGTTGAAGGCAGCTCGGTCGTCGGCTGTGGGAGCAGTGGGAGTTACTTCATAACCAGTAATTGTTCCTTCCAATTGCATATCTCCATTGGAAGGCAACAAGGCCAAACTGGTATTGCGTTGGTAATACTCTTTCATCTTCTCGTTGAACTGCAATGCCATATTAGCAGGACCGCCCGCGGTGGACATCGTAAAGTTAACAATCGTAACGCTCTTAATATCTGACGATAACGTAGCTCCTTTAAAGGAGTAAATCCCACAGGAAGTATTTACAGTAAGCAGTAGGCAGTAAGCAATAAACAGTAAAAGTCTCGGTCTTAGCCCCACTGCAAACTGTAAACTGTAAACTGTAAACTGATTAATCTTCTTCAATATCATATTGTTTAATCTTTCGATACAACGTCCGTTCTGAAATTCCCAATGCCTGTGCCGCATATTTACGCTTCCCTCCACTACGTTGTAACGCCTTCACAATCATCTCTTTTTCTTTGTGTTCCAAGGAAAGCGACTCATCTTCTGCCGTTTCATGGACTATGTCCTCTACTTCATTATCCAAGCTATCGTAGGGCGTTATTTGAATCACATTTGGATTGGATGATGGAATCGTCGCGACAGGATGCTGATTGTTAGGCGATGTATGTTGAGCACTTGGCAATAATTTGGTACTGTCGCCCAAGGGTTGAATATCCGCTTCAATACTATTAAACAAATTGCCATGTTCTCTCAAAATATCACCGTGATGTGCCTCATTACTCAGCAATTTCAAAACCAATTTCTTGAGATCATTCACATCTCGGCGCATGTCAAACAAGATTTTGTAAAGCAGTTCTCGTTCATTAAATGACTCTGCCCCGTTTCCATTTGCCCCTCCCAAAAACGTCATCGAACGCGTAGAAGAAACATAATTGGGTAAGTACTTTACCAATACCTGCGGCGTAATAGGCACTTTATTGTTAGATTCGAGGATTTGAATCTGCTCTGCAATATTTTTCAGTTGACGAATATTACCTGGGAAATTATAGCCTATGAGTACGTCGCGGGCTTCGGGGGTAAGTGTGACAGGTGAGATACGGTATCGCTCGGCAAAATCGGATGTAAATTTCCGAAAAAGTAAGTCTATATCACTTCCTCGTTCGCGCAAAGGCGGTACAGCAATTGGCACTGTATTGAGGCGATAATACAAATCTTCCCGAAATTTACCTCGTTGCACCGCCTCTATCAGGTTTACATTGGTAGCCGCCACAACCCGCACATCAGTTTTTTGAACTTTAGAAGAACCTACTCGAATAAATTCTTTGTTCTCCAAAACCCGCAGAAGCCGAGCTTGTGTTCCAATAGGCATTTCGGCAATTTCGTCAAGAAAAATCGTTCCGCCGTTGGTAATTTCAAAGTAACCTTTTCTATCTTCAATGGCACCTGTAAATGAGCCTTTTACATGCCCAAACAACTCGGAATCAATAGTTCCTTCAGGAATTGCTCCACAGTTGATAGCGATAAAAGGACCATGTTTTCGGGAACTTAAATTGTGTATAATTTTTGAAAACGATTCTTTCCCACTCCCGCTTTCACCCGTGATAAGCACCGTCAAATCAGTTCCTGCTACCTGCATTGCTACGTTTAGCGCATAGTTGAGAGCAGGGGCATTGCCAATGATACCGAAGCGGTTTTTTATGGATTGAATTTCAGGATTTGTCATGACAATACAGTCTCTCCTTCCACTACTTTTCCAAGTAAAGTCGCCGATGAGCATTCTGTCACCAAAACCTGTACATAATCGCCCTTTTTGTAGTTTTCCCTTGGAAAAATCACCACTTTGTTTTGGTCATTTCTTCCGCACAAATCTGCATCGGAACGTTTAGAAGGCCCTTCGACCAGCACTTTATGGATTTTACCCAATGCCATTTGATTGCGCTCGGCTGAGTGTTTTAACTGTACTGCAATCACCTCCTGCAAACGGCGTTTTTTTACTTCTTCCGAAATATCATCTTTAAATTTTTTGGCTGCAGGCGTGCCTGGGCGTTCAGAATACGCAAACATGTAGGCATAGTCGTACTTGACGTACTCCATCAACGAAAGCGTATCTTGGTGTTCTTCTTCAGTTTCGGTGCAAAAACCTGTAATCATATCGGTCGAAATACCACAATCTTCACCCAAAATTGCCCGAATACGGTCAATTTTCTGGATATACCACTCACGGTCGTAAGTACGGTTCATCATTTTCAATACCCGACTATTTCCGCTTTGAGCAGGTAAGTGAATGTATTTACAGATGTTTTCGTACTTTTTCATCGTCCAAAGTACATCATCCGTAATATCCTTCGGGTGCGAAGTACTAAACCGAACGCGTAAATCAGGGCTGATTAGCGCTACCATTTCGAGGAGCTGCGCGAACCCCACCCTTCCCTCCCCTGTAAGGGAGGGTAATTGTTCTCCTCTTCCCTCAGAGGGGAAGGGGCTGGGGGATAGGGTTTGGGAGTTCCATTTATAACTATCCACATTTTGTCCCAACAACGTCACTTCCCGATACCCCTCATTGAAAAGTTGACGCGCCTCTTCAACAATACTGAATGGATCGCGGCTGCGTTCACGGCCACGGGTATAAGGTACAACACAAAAGCTGCACATATTATCGCAGCCGCGCATAATACTGATATACGCCGTAATGCCATTGGAATTGAGGCGAATAGGTGAAATATCGGCATACGTTTCCTCACGTGACAAAAATACATTTACTGCTTTCTGTCCTGTTTCGGCCTCTTCCACCAAACGTGGTAAATCGCGGTAAGAATCAGGTCCAGCCACAATATCTACCATTTTCTCTTCATCCAACAACTTGGTTTTCAGTCGCTCAGCCATACAGCCCAGCACTCCAATAATCATTCCTGGGCGTTTTTTCTTCAAGTTGTTTAATTGCTTGAGCCGATTGCGAACCTTCTGCTCAGCGTTGTCACGGATAGCGCAGGTATTCAAAAAAACTACATCGGCATTGTCATCTGTGGAAGTAGTAGCAAAATCAGCATTACGCATGACTGCCGCTACAATCTCACTATCCGAAAAATTCATCTGACAGCCATAACTTTCAATGAACAGGCGTTTTTTGTCTACTGCGGGCTCATCTTCACTCACTTTGACAAGTTCACAGGCCTCTTTATCAGTATCAGATAATATTTTAAGTGTTGAGGTAATCATTGGTTATTCATCTATTTGTTACCTGTTATCCGTTCATCAGTTATCTATAACTGCACAACGGCTAACAAAAAAGGGACTGCAAAGGTACAAATAATCACTGAAATTACTGACAAAGTGTCAGTCTTTAACAAACTTTAAACAATTTGAGAAAAAGTACATCTACTGATTTATGAATAATTACCAATCTTCATTCTCATCCTGAAATATGCGATAAGCGCGTTGTAGCTCTTGGTAGGTTTTTGTATTTTGCTGATGTAAAGCCAATTGCATTCCCTTTTGATAAAGTGCTTCTGCGTACGTAGTGTTCCCTATTTCAGCAAAAAGTGCTGCTGCGTGATAATAAGTAGGCAAGTAATCGGGTTGTTTATCCAAAAGAAGCGTGAAATATTCAGAAGCTTTCTTTATATCGCTCTTTAGGTACTCCATCGCAAGCGCATACGCATTGAACGGATCTGAAGAGTCTTCCTCGTAAAATTGGAGCAATAATTCTAATCGGTTATTATTCATAAAAAATTATTATGCAAGCATACTATTTTTAAATCCCTTGCTTTATATATTTGCACCAACAAATTAAATCTCCCAAAAGTTATATTTCAAACACATCTGACTAAGCACATGAAAATTTTAGTTTGTATTACCAATGTACCTGATACAACCGCAAAGATTAGTTTCACCGACAACGATACTAAATTCAACAAGGCAGGTGTACAATTTATCATCGGCCCCTACGACGACTATGCCTTGGCGCGGGCAGTTGAATTAAAAGAACAGTCGGGTGGCAGCATTACCGTAATAAATGTTGGCGAAGCCGACAGCGACCCCCAAATCAGAAAGGCGTTGGCTATCGGTGCCGATGCTGCAGTACGCGTCAATTGCGACCCGCAGGATTCTTATTTCACCGCTGCACAAATTGCAGCAGTAGCTAAAGAAGAGAACTTTGACTTGATATTGATGGGGAGAGAATCTATAGACTTCAACAGCGGAGTTGTTCATGGATTAGTAGGAGAAATGTTAGGAATTCCCTCTTTTTCACCTGTGATGCAATTAGATATTGAAGGAAATACAGCCAAATTTGCACGGGAAATTGAAGGTGGGAAAGAATACCTCGAAGCCCCTCTACCGTTGGTACTGGGATGCCAGGAGCCGATTGCTGAATGGAAAATCCCCAATATGCGTGGTATTATGACGGCCCGAACCAAACCCCTGAAAGTAGTAGAACCCGTTTCTGTAGGCGATATGGCCACTCTCGACAAATATACCTTGCCTGCCCCTAAAGGAACCTGCAAGATGATTCCCGCCGACCAAGCCGAAAGCCTGATTTCACTGCTGAAAACCGAAGCAAAAGTGCTGTAAAAAAAGTGTCAAATGAAAAGTGCGGAATGTCGAATTGAAATATATAAACTTTTTTATTCGACACCGCGCGGGTGGCCCCGTCTACATTCTAACCTCAAAATTCAAAAAATCATGTCAGTCTTAATATTTGTAGAACTCGATAACGGAAGTATCAAAAAAACTTCCTTGGAAGCCATCATATATGGCGCAGAAGTAGCAAAAGCTACAGGAACCACGGCTACAGCTCTTGCCATTGGCACTGCTGATGCCGGCCAATTAGCCCAAGCAGGCGCGTATGGGGCTGCAAAAGTGTTGCACGCTAACGCAACCGAACTGTCTAACGAAAACGCGATGGCATACGCCTCTGTATTGGCATCCGCCGTTCAGCAGGAAAATTCGGAAGTTGTCATATTGCCAAAATCAGGGCTTTGTGATGCCATGAGTGCACGCGTTGCAGCTAAATTAGGCGCAAGTGTCGTATCAGGCGTGACTGACCTCCCTGATCTATCCAATGGCTTTAAAGTAAAACGCAGCATTTTTACTGGCAAAGCATTTGCTACTGTTGATGTAAAAGGTGCTATTAAAATTTTAGGGATTAAGAAAAATGCCGTTGAAGCAGTTGCGGGAAGCGGAACCGCCGAAGTCGTTGCGTTTAGCCCTTCGCTTGGAAGTGGTGATTTTGTAGCAAAAGTAATCAGTCAGGAAAAAGCAAGTGGAGAGCTATCATTGACTGAAGCCGATATTATTGTGTCGGGAGGTAGGGGTATGAAAGGGCCTGACAATTGGCAACCGCTGCTTGATTTAGCGCAGGCTCTGGGAGCAGCTACTGGCTGTTCAAAGCCTGTTTCTGATTTAGATTGGCGTCCACACCACGAACACATTGGGCAAACTGGAATCAAAGTAGCACCCAATTTATACATTGCCTGCGGAATTTCTGGCGCTATCCAGCATTTGGCGGGGGTAAACTCTTCGAAGGTTATTGTTGCCATCAACAAAGACCCCGAAGCACCTTTCTTCAAAGCTGCTGATTATGGTATCGTGGGAGATGTGTTTGATATTTTACCACGTTTAACGAAAGCAGTTTTGGATAGTAAATAATCCTTGGCCTACTTCTTAGAGTATCTATAATAAACCTGCGGGAAAAAGGAAACCTTTTCAAATCCCCGCAGGTTTATTATTTTTGCATTCATCTCTGATGAGAAGTTTTATTCGTTGAATATCGTAATGTATTACGAACAAATACGCGGATAACCAATAACTGATAACTAAAAAAAAGTGGAGAAAATAAAACTTGAAATTTTAGGGCTTTCCCCAAGCCAATCGCAGGCTGGCTCATTTGCACTGGTCTTGGGTGAAGAATATGGCAATCGCCGCTTGCCAATTATTATTGGTATGTTTGAAGCACAGGCGATTGCGATTGAAATTGAAAAGATTCAGCCCAATCGCCCTATGACACATGATCTTTTTAAATCATTTGCTAAAGCATTCAATTACACAGTTAGTGAAATTATCATCTCTGATTTGCGCGAAGGGATATTTTTTGCCCGAATCCATTGTTCCGACGGCATCAGAGAAACCATTGTAGATGCTCGCCCTTCCGACGCCATAGCAATCGCTCTTCGTTTTAATGTCCCTCTTTATACGTACGAAACCATCCTGTCTGAAGCGGGGATTGTATCTGGTTCACAGACTGAACCCGACGAAGCAATCGAAGAACTAGTTCAGTCGTCAAAACCTCGCTCATTGAGTGATCAAATAAAAAACATGCCGTTAGAAGATCTTCAACGCATTCTTAATGAAGCCCTTAATAATGAAGAATACGAAAAAGCCGCAAAAATTCGAGACGAGATTGCTCGAAGGAATTAATAGTTTAGCAGAGCAGGGCTGCTCTCTTAGGCTTCATACAAACCAAAGCCCCGACGCATTGTCGGGGCTTTGGTTTGTATGAAGTAGAAATACCAATCAAGTAATTCTTTAGGATAAGCAACTACATGACCTCTTCAAGTTATTTCTTTTTCTTCCCAACGGGCATAACAGCAGGAACAGGTATTTTTGAGGTAAATTCAGCTGCTCCTTTTTCAATGGCATCTTTGAAAAATGGAAAGGCAGCATCATTGCTGGCTTGACCCAATTCTAACGCTTTTTTAGCCAATGGCGCTGCTTCTGCAAAATTCCCCAATTTGCCTAAAATTTGGGCTTTGGTCCACAAATTCCGAAAAGTTTCTTTGTACGCTACTGCTTGGTTAACCATCGTCAACGCTTTTTGCAAATCAATGCCTTTGCCCAACAAATAGCCTGCACCTGCGTTCATGTTATTGGCACTGGCTTCGGCAGCTTTGTCAATAGAGGAAGCTACGATTTTAGTAGTATTAATCATCAGTTTAGGGCTTACCTTTACTTGATCCCAGCTGATGTCTAAAGTAGCCGTAGAATCTGTCACATCCGAAAACCCAATTGTGAAAGATTCGGTCTTAGCTGTTGGAGTAGCTCTCACAAATACCCTCGCTACATCATCAGCTTGTTTGTACTGTTCTGGAGCCGTAGCCGCAGTTTTATTGATAATCACAAACCAAGAATCCGCATTAGGAATACTATACAAAAAGTATTTACCCGCAGGAATATCCTGCCCTTCAAGCATAACATCGGTAGAAAATTCAATAGCAGTAGCTTGGTTGGCACCTGTCCGCCAAAACTGGCCATATGGGACTAATTTTCCAAAGATTGCACGGCCTTTCATAGTTGGACGAGAGTATTTTACAGTAACATCAGTCACCCCTATTGTCTGCATTACCGTAGCGGCGGGACTGGGTTGAGGCGTACGAATTTGAGCCAATGACCATACACTTACCAAAGTTAAGGCTGTCAGCATCAATGATTTTTTCATGATTTTTAGCAATTTTGTTGGGACATTTATTAAATTTTTCGCTGCGAAGATACAGAAAAGATACTTATACACCTTATACTCTATCTGTTATTGAAATCTTAATTTTACTTCTTTTATGAAACGAAATAGCCTCCTGCATCTCCTACAAACACACCGCCCTTTTGATGATGAAGAACATAGCATGTGGCTCGAAACCATTAATTTTGTCCACCAAAACCCCGATTGTTTTGAAAGATGGCTATCAATAGGCCATATTACAGGTTCAGCTTGGATTATAGACAATGCTCGCGAATACGTATTACTGATGCATCACCGCAAGTTGGACCGATGGTTTCAGCCTGGTGGTCATGCTGATGGGAACCCTGACATACAACAAGTAGCTCTCAGAGAAGTACAAGAAGAAACAGGATTGATAAACATTCAGTTAGTTGATAATCAAATATTTGATATAGATATTCACTTGATTCCTGCCAATACCAAAGAAGCTGCCCATTATCATTATGACATTCGTTTTTTGATGCAAGCCAACCGTAATCTGCCTCTACAAATCAATAATGAATCAAAAAATTTGGCTTGGGTTTTATTGGAAGATGTTCACCGATACAATAATTCAGAATCTTTGATAA
This sequence comes from Runella sp., assembly GCA_039810845.1. Classification (GTDB taxonomy): domain Bacteria; phylum Bacteroidota; class Bacteroidia; order Cytophagales; family Spirosomataceae; genus Runella. The sequence goes on from JBDHXS010000011.1 coordinate 27,892, forward strand.
GAATGGTCAAAAAAATAAGTAATTTTTTTGCGTAAAAATGATTAGCTACGCATAGATTTATTACTTTAGTGGCTGTATTCCAAAAACGTTAAAACACATCATGAAGCATTATTCAACTCCACGCTTGGGCGCGGGGGTGGCTGCTTGCTTATTATGGCTATGTACCAGCTCATCATTTGCCCAAATGGTCAAAGAAGACCGTAATAATTATCCTCAACCTCAAAAAATTAAAAAATTAGAGATACAAGTGCGCAAAGCTCCATTTATCTTTTCGCCTCATTTATCTTACAAAGAGCAAAAAGAAATACAGATGGCTAAAAAGAAAATCGGAGGAATCACCTTTACGGTACGCTCTTCCAGCAAAAACCAAGCCTCTAAAAGCACTTCGGCCAACTACAAGCAGCCGAACCTATTCCGAAAATCAAAACAATCTATCACGGAAAAAGCCATAGCTGACACCACCGCTCCTTATGTAAGGTATGAGCTTTCCGACTCAACAAATCGGTAAATCGAAAGGGGGAAGAAGACGAAAATAAGCCTTTTGAGAAAGCAAGTGAGCCAAAATTCGTAAAAAAAGCGAACTTTGCGCAAACTTTAAGCTTTTACCATTTTTCATGACTTCCCCTCTCATTGCCCCTTCTGTATTAGCCGCTGACTTTGCCAATCTTCAGCGAGATGTTGAAATGCTCAATGTCAGTGCTGCCGATTGGATTCACGTGGACATCATGGACGGTGTTTTTGTTCCTAATATTTCTTTTGGACTGCCCGTTACTGCAGCCATAAAAAAACATGCCAAAAAACCGCTTGATGTTCATTTAATGATTGTACAACCTGAGCGTTATTTAGATGCTTTTCGGGAGGCGGGTGCTGAAATATTAACCGTTCATTACGAAGCTTGCCCACATCTTCACC
>JBDHXS010000012.1:0-27007 GCA_039810845.1 Runella sp.
CTTTAATACCCTCGGTGGTTTTGCCTTGCATATTTTAAAAGACATTCCTACTACTGGGGAACACTTCACTTGGCAAGATTATCGTTTCGAGATTATTGACATGGATAAAAGCCGTATTGATAAAATGTTGGTACAAAAAATATTTGATGAGGAATTGTAAGGGATTTGCAAAGTTTTGCAAAGTTTTCAAAATACATAAATCCCATTTTGTCGAAAGTCATCCAAAGCGGTATCTGTGGGTTTAAGGCTTGTAACGAGAATATCTATTGCGTGCAAATCACATACCTTGTAAGTTTCGACACTATGAAGCTTTTCAGTGATAGAACAAATCGCCACTTTTTTAGCAGACTGAGCCATCTTTTGTTTCAAAACTGACTCTTCATAATTTCGTAGTGTTACACCAACTTCAGAATGTAACCCATTGAAACCCATTAGGTATAAATCGGCTCGAAAATGTTCTAACTGTCGCATTACTTCGTTCCCAAGCGTAATTTGATAACGCTTATGATAAGTTCCACCTAATAAGATTGTTTCTATTTTTGGATGCTCGTTCAGGACTGCTGCAAGTGGTAAACTATTGGTGATGACGGTCAATTCAAGATTTTTAGGAAATTGCTCGGCAATATGAAAATTAGTTGTACCACCATCCATCAAGACAGTCTGATGATTTTCAAAGAGTTTTTGGGCTTTCCGAGTCAGTTGAAGCACTTCTTGATTGTCAATTCCAAAGCCTTGGGTGGTTTTGAAAGACAAATAGGAGTTAGCCACTGCTCCTCCGTGTACTTTTTTGAGTAAACCTTTGTCTTCCAACTCGATCACATCTCGTCGAATACTATCATAAGATACACTCAACAACTGACTTAATTCCAATAAGTTAATCTTTTGGTCACGATTGAGTTTCTCAATAATAAGCCGTTGGCGTTCTTCTTTTATCATAGTTCGATGTATTTATCTCTATTGAAATTTATGTTTTTGCACCTCAAATTTCCTCCGAAATATAACTGAAAATATTTTGCAAAAATATGCAAATAAAAGTTGTAAAATTAAAAAAAGTTTGCATAACTTTGCATAGTTGATTCAATCACAACTTAACCTATGATAAAAAAACCTCGCGCTACCTTAGGGGTTTGTGTAGCTGCGAGGTTTTTTTATTTGTCTTTACCTATCATAAAGAGGCAAGTTCCAACAGCTGATATTCTGCTACCGATTACCTCTTTTTTCCTTTCCTATCTCTTGCCTTGTACTTCAACTACCTCCTGTCTGGTTTTTAAAGCTCTCTAATCCGGATATTCCGAAACCATACTTTATCACCGTGGTCTTGAAGAGCAATCTTGCCTTTAGGAAACTTCCCAAATCCATCCCAAGTTTTAAATTTACTATTGGCAACTAAGGCATCCCAGCCTGAGCCTGTTGTTGGGAATGTGACCATTTGCTTGCCATTGAGCCAGAAAGTACCTTGTCCGTTATCAATTTTCATTTTAGCTTTGTTCCACTCCCCGGCAGGTTTCACCGCATTGAGGTCAGCAGGAGGAATCATATCGTAGAGCGAACCAGCTTTGTGGTTACCGTTTTTTCCAGCAAATGAATCGGGATGCTTGGCGTCGTCAAGTACCTGCATTTCAGGGCCTGTGCTGTAAGGGCAACAATATTTCTTGTCTTCTACTACACCCCACATCACACCACTATTACCTTTTTCGGAGATTTTCCATTCCATTTCGAGTTCAAAATTTTCAAATTCTTTATCGGTCACAAGGTCGCCGCCGCCTTTGCCTGTAAGTGTCATTGCACCATCTTCAACTACCCATTTGTCGGAAATCGGTTGTCCTTGTTTATTGAAAGCATGCCATCCGCTGAAATCTTTACCGTTAAAAAGATTCTGCCATTTACCTTTTTTTTGAACAAAGCCGCAAGTTAAAATCAAAGCTGCCGCAGCAAAAACGAGCGAAAATTTTACAGTTTTCATAATAAGTGGAAAAATAAGAATTAAGAGAAACAAAAAATGAGTGATTGAATTATCAACCACTCATCAAAGAATTTATTGCTGGCACTTTACTGTATTCTTCTCTTTTGCAAACGCCCAGCTCTTTACTTTTTAGCGACGTATGGCGCAAAAGTGTATTTATTCTTGACTTTAATAATCTGAGCTATTTTGACAAAAACAATCTGAGGTACTTCTATTTTGTGATCAGCCAGTGCTACGTCAAAATCAGTCGTAATACTCAAACTCGCTTGATTTACAGTAACCTTTCCTTTAAGCGTCCGGGCTTTAGTGACTCCATGCAGGGTAAAATCACCTGTGGCTGAAATATCATAAGTGCCGTTTTTAGTAAAATCAATTTTTTCGTTGATTTTACCTTTAAATACCGCTTTGGGATATTTGTCAGACTCGATGTAGTTTTCGTTGAAATGTTCCTGCATGAGTTTATTAGGAAAATCAAACTGCTTCATATTCATCTGCACCACAATGTCGTTGGTAGTGGTATTGATGATAGCCTGCCCCAGTTTATTGACTGCCGTAATGTCTTCTACGGGTGTTTCAGAGTAAAACGTAGTTTCGCCTGTGGTGGTAGAAAAAAGATTTTGAGCAGATAAGCCACTCCCAACATTGAGTGCAAATAGTATAAGAATGAAGGTTGTTTTCATAGCTATTATAGTTTTTTCGATGCTGACGGGTATCAGCATTTAGTGTAAGTTTACTCTGTTTTTATCATCTTTTTGGCACGTTTATCAAAACTAAACGTCCGCGAAACGTTGAACCCATAACGAATATCCCCTTTCCCCCAACTACCCGACGTGTCTCCAATAAATTGCTTCTCAACCATACCAGATGAATTGGTAAAATGCAATTGGAAAACGTGTCCACCCGTTTCAATGTCAACTCCCAGCGAAAGCGAATTGGTGTATGTATCGCCAATCTGATTCACCAAATCTTTGTCACGGAAAGCCAAATAATATTCAGCATTAAGCGAGAAACGTTTATTAAGCTTCATTCTTCCTCCAAATCCCAAAGCAAAAAGGGCACGTTCTTGCACAGCAGTAGCTACTCTATTGCGATAGAGAAGCGTAGGATTGAGCTGCAACGACAATTTATCGTTAAACTTTCTGGCTATTAAAAGTTGCGTACAATAGGACGTTTGATCTTGTGTCGAGAGTGTTTTGTCTTGTGTTTCAATCACGGCACTTGCAAAAGCTGTAACTGTAACCGGAATATTTTTTTCGCCAGAAGATTGACGAAGTAGCTTCCCTTTGGCCAAGAAATCGTATGTTTTTTGAACACTGCTTCGCCCAATTCCAATCATAAATTGGTCAGTGATTCCGTATTCAAAACCTAATCGAACCGTAGAATAATCTAAACCAAACAAGTTATAGGCGCCAGAATTGAGTGCGTCAAAACGGTGATGGATGATGAAATCCAAGTGATTTTTTTTGACTGTTTCTACCGAATGTCCGTTGATAATCCGTGTTCCTTTGAAAGTCGCTGTGGTGTAGTTGGTGGTTTTTGGCTCGTTTTCTTCGAGCATCTTTGTCAAATCATCTTGCGCCCTCCCCGCCACCGAACTCACCAACAGCAATGCAATACTTATCTTAATAAATGCCTTCATAATAAAATGTAGCTTGGTCGAGGTTTTGTTAATCTACGTTAAATTTTAACGAATGGATTTATGGGGCGAATTAGGCCGTTACAGTCAGTGTATTTCCGTCGGTACTTAATTGAGTTTTATAAAGTTTTAGTGGGGAAGTAGCTGGCCCCATTTCGACTGCCCCCGTAGTGCTGAACTCAGAACCGTGATTACTGCAATAAAAATCGTTTTGGGTGGAGCGAAATTCAACGGTAGTCCCTTGATGAGTACACACTTTTGATAACGCTACCATTGTCCCTTTGACATTGGCTACAATCAAACTTTCCACGATGACAAACTTTCCTGCAGTTTTGAGCGTAGAATAATTACTATTGGTCAAATCAAGCGTAAAACTGATGGTTCCTTTACTGGTGTCCGCATTGCCAGTAAGACCAGAGGTTGTATTGCCCGTGTTTGTTCCACCGGGCGTAGGGTCGTCGCTTCCTGTAGAACAGGCTGTCAGAGTAGTTCCCATGCAATAAAACGCCATCAAGGCACTGCTACTCAATCCCAATTCACGCAAAAATTGTCCTCTTTTCATGGTTGCTTGTTTCATATTCACAGAAGGTTTAAATGATGTAACTACACATATTTACGTGCAGAAAAGGGTAACAGTTGCGTCCATCGGTTATTTTTTTGCGATAAAACGTCTAAATGTGTGGAAATAAGGAGAGTTAGCTTTGCTAAAAAAGTTTTTAAAACAAACTACCTTGTACTACTTTGGGCTGAATACGAGGGGGAGAAAGCGAAAAATTACACAGCTTGTTGAGCTGCTCAACCCAGTATTTGGTCAATTCGGGCGCATTTATATTTTCGCCGCAGTGTACAAAAATGTACGCAGTTTGCAGCCCTTCACTAAACCATTTTTTGAGACGCTGTACCCAAACATCCACGCGAGTAAAATCAGTAGGATGCAGCTCATTTCCTACAAAACGCAAAACAACTGTGGGAGTAGTAAGGCTCATGTGTACTACATCTCGACGACCCGCTACGTCTGACATCACCGTACCAACGCCCAATTGGTGAAGCATTTGAAGCGTTTCTTGCCAAATAGAAGCGTTAGAAAACCAATCAGGATGCCGAAACTCAACGGCAATGGGTAAATTAGGCGGGAGTTGTTTCAGAAATGTTTCCAGAGTACGTAATTGACGTGGATCAAAATAAGGCCCTAATTGCAAGAAAGTAGTCCCCAAGTGCTCTCTCAAACCCAAAACAGAACTCGTAAACGCCTGACTCAGTGATTCACAGCCTTTAAGTTGGCGATCGTGGCTAATTTCTTGCGGCCATTTAGGACAAAACCGAAAGCCTGGTGCAGCCGCTTCTCGCCAACGTTGAATGGTCACTTCATTCGGAATTTGATAATGCGTAACGTTGAGTTCTATGGTGTTGAACTGTCGAGTGTAGTGATACAAAAAATCTCTTTCTTTAGCCGTGGTAGGATAGATTTTACCAACCCATTCTTTGTTTGACCATATAGGAGGGCCAACGAAGCAAAGTGTAGGATTTGAAGCCGTAGCGTTCCTGAGGACTTGGTACGTAAACGAATCATCAGTTGGTAAAGTAAAATTTACGTCGGAAATATCTTCTAATTTGCCAAAGTCCATGTAGATAACCCTTTCTGTCAGGTTTGATTGATTAAAACTGATAACAATGCCAAAATTAGGTAAATTAAGGTATTGTTTGTGCTTCGATACCACTCACAACCCTAACAATTTAAGGTGACCTCTCTGATGAATGCTAAGAATGATAAAAATCATAAATTTTAATTGGATAAATTTATCCAATTTAAAGACATTTTGTTTTTTCTTTGTCGCAAATATATAGTGTATGTTAAGCAAAGCTTGCCAATATGGCATTAAATCATTGATTTTCATTAGTGCTAATTCCATTGAGGGGCAACGAGTTACCGTGAAAGAGGTCGCAGATGCCATTGACTCACCGCCAGCATTCACCTCCAAAATATTACAGCAGTTAGTAGCTGCCCAAATTATTAATTCTATAAAAGGAAGTGGAGGCGGTTTTGATATGGACCTTTCGGTGATAAAAAAAACAAAAATTTTGCACATCGTACAGGCCATAGAGGGGGATAACATCTCCGCCAGTTGTTTTCTTGGACTTAGCAGTTGTTCGGACCGAAACCCCTGCCCTGTCCATCACTTTTATGCACCTATCCGTCAGCAAATGAACGATACTTTATTAAACGTCACACTCTATGATATTGTCAGTAACGACATACAACATCCTTACTGTTTGAGGGTATAGTTTTTTTTATTTTCATATCGGACATTTTTATCCAATTAACTACAAAACCTAATACCATGTTATCAAAAAGTCAAGCTCGAACATTCTTTATGGGAGGTACAGCCGTGACATTCGCTGTATTTCTGGGGCTATCGTGGCACTCGTTGAGTGTAGAAGTGCCCAAAAAGACCCACGAAGAAAACCTCACGTCTCAAGTTGTGGAAGGAAAACAATTGTGGGAACAAAACAACTGTATGGGTTGCCATACGATTATGGGCGAAGGAGCTTATTATGCTCCCGAACTCACCAAAGTAGTAGAACGGCGAGGCGAAGCCTACATCAAAGCTGCATTGATGTCTAAAGTACCTTGGTCGCCACGAGGGCGTAAAATGGTAGCCTACGGCTTTAGCGAAAAAGAAGCCAATGATTTGGTCGCTTTTCTTACCTGGATTGGGAATACCGACTTAAATGGTTTCCCAGCCAAACCTAAATACAAATCAACTCCCAATTATTAACCTTACCAATCATGAGATATAAATCACAAAAAGTAGCTTATTGGTTTTTTGCATTATCCATGCTACTGCTATCGCTTCAACTCATTTATGGGTTTATTATGGGTTTTGCCCACATGGGATACGACAACCTACATAGTTTTATTCCCTTCAATACGGCCCGCGCAGTACACACCAATCTGTTGGTTGTATGGTTACTTTCGGGCTTTATGGGAGCGGCTTATTACATCATTCCAGAGGAGGCTGAACACGAATTGGTGAGTGTAAAATTGGCCTATCTCCAATTAATTTCCCTTGCGGTAGTAGGGGTAGTTGCCGTAGTAGGTTATCACTTCAATTATTGGGAGGGACGGAAATTTCTGGAAATTCCTCGCCCCTTGGATTGGTTGGTTGTAGCCAACGTCCTGCTGTTTTTGGGGTTGATATTAGTTACCTTGTTCAAGGGCAAGAAACGTACAACTACCTCATTGGTACTCAGTATGGGCTTGCTTTTTGCTGCTTTGCTGTACCTACCCGGTATGATATGGTTTGATAATCAGACCATGGACTCATTTTTCCGCTGGTGGGTCGTGCATCTTTGGGTAGAAGGAGTATGGGAATTGATTATGGGGGGAATTCTGGCCTTTTTACTCATCAAAATTACGGGAGTTGACCGAGAAGTTATCGAAAAGTGGTTGTACATCATTGTCGGCTTGACCTTCATCTCAGGGATTTTAGGTACTGGACACCACTACTACTACATCGGTGCGCCTAAGTATTGGTTGATGATTGGGGGTATTTTTTCTGCCTTAGAACCATTGGCTTTTCTGGGTATGGCCCTTTTTGCGATATCAATGTATAGAAAAGGGGAGAAAAAGCATCCCAATAAAATTGCATTAAGCTGGACGCTTGGCACCGCCGTCGTATCTTTTGTAGGAGCAGGTTTGCTTGGATTGGCCCACACGCTCCCGCAAGTAAATATGTACACGCACGGAACCTTAGTCACAGCCATGCACGGACACTTAGCATTTTGGGGTGCTTACGGAATGATCGTACTTGCCATCATTAGCTATACCATGCCTAATCTAACGGGTAGAAAACGCTATGACACTGCAAGTAGCACCTATGCGTTTTGGTTATCAAACATTGGCATGATTGGGATGACAACCGCTTTTGCAGCAGCAGGCGTAGCGCAAGTATATATGGAACGCATCATGGGGGTTGAATTTGGGGAAGTGCAAAACGAAATACAAGTTCACTTTTTAGTCCTTGTACTTTGTGCTACCTTATTTACCTCAGGTGTTGCCATCTACATCTATGAGTTCATCAAGTACGGAAAGCCGACTGACGAAGCTTTAGAAATTAAGAATTGATTTTATTCACTAAACCACATTATCCATGAATTTTTTACGCAAATACAACAAAATAGTTACTCCAATCGCGATTTCAGTAGCATTGTTATTTTTCGTTTCAGGTTGTAAATCAACCGAACAACAGGAATCAGACCCCACTAAAATTACCATAGAGGGCGAAATGACCGCTGAACTTACCGCTCCCCCTTTAGTACCCAAACCCATAGGTGATAGAAAAGCGACTAAACTCATCGTCAATATGGAAATATTGGAAAAAGAAGGAGAAATGGCGGAAGGTGTCAGATACGTTTTTTGGACTTTTGGGGGCACAGTACCGGGTAGTTTTATCCGAACAAGAGTGGGTGATGAAGTTGAGTTTCACCTAAAAAATCACCCCGACAACAAGTTACCCCACAACATTGACCTACACGCTGTGACAGGTCAGGGCGGTGGAGCTTCGTCGTCGTTTGTTGCTCCTGGTCACGAAGTAACCTTTTCCTTCAAAGTCATTAACCCAGGTTTGTATGTGTATCACTGTGCTACTGCTCCAGTAGGTATGCACATTGCCAATGGGATGTATGGACTCATATTGGTTGAGCCGGAGGGTGGCTTACCCAAGGTGGACAAAGAATACTACATTATGCAAGGTGATTTTTATACCAAAGGCAAAAATGGTGCGCCCGGATTACAAGCCTTTGATATGCAAAAAGGGGTAGATGAACACGCCGAGTATGTCGTTTTTAACGGAAAAGTAGATGCACTGACTGGCGACAACGCCATCACTGCCAAAGTAGGCGAAACCGTCCGATTGTTTGTAGGCAACGGCGGCCCCAACTTGGTTTCTTCTTTCCACGTTATTGGCGAAATATTCGACAATGTACACGTTGAGGGTGGCGATATGGTCAACAAAAACGTACAAACGACCCTCATTCCTGCGGGCGGTTCGGCCATTGTTGACTTTAAAGTAGAAGTACCCGGAACGTTCATTATCGTTGACCACTCCATCTTCCGAACCTTCAACAAAGGGTCGTTGGGTATGCTAAAAGTAACTGGAGATGAAAACAAAACGATTTACTCTGGCAAACAAATAGAAGGAATTTATCATCCCGAAGGTGGTACCATCCAAAGTATGCCCAACGATGACAAGGTAGTCGCTTCACCCAAGCCCGTTTCCTTGAAAGAGCGAATTGCGGCAGGAAAAACAGTATATTCAAAAACATGCTTTGCCTGTCACCAAGCGGCGGGTGAAGGCGTCCCCAATGCTTTTCCTCCGCTGGCTAAATCGGATTATCTCAATGAAAATGTGGACAGAGCGATTGACATTGTACTACACGGGAAATCGGGCGAAGTAACAGTAAATGGCAAAAAATACAATAGTGTTATGACCGCCCAAACATTGAGCGATGATGAAATTGCCAATGTTTTGACCTACGTATATAGCAATTGGGGCAATAACAATAAAGAAGTAACCCCCGCAATGGTTGCCAAAGTTAGAAATAAACAAGCGCACTAATGAAACCTATCCTGAGTTTGAGTTTGGTTCTATTTATTGGTTTTTACCTCTGCACCAATGCCTATGGCCAAACTCAAACAATGGCTTTGATTGAAGCAGGGAGCTATACGCCTATTTATGGCCGCGATGCCACAATAGTAAAAGTAAAAAATTTCTTCATGGATATTTACCCCGTTACCAACCAGCAGTATTTGCAGTTTGTGAAAGAAAATACCAAATGGCGGAAATCGAAAGTAAAGAAATTGTTTGCCGACGGCAACTACCTCACCAACTGGAAAAACGATACCACACTCAACTCCAAAATGCAAATGCAGTCGCCAGTAACAAATGTATCTTGGTTTGCGGCCAATGCCTACTGCCAATGCCAAGGAAAAAGGCTGCCTACCATAGATGAATGGGAATACGTAGCGATGGCCAACCAAAAAATGGCTGATGCCAGACGACTAAAATCCTACAATCAGTACATCTTAAACTGGTACGAAGCTCCCAAAACCTATGCAAATCTCATCGGCCAAACATTCAAAAACTACTGGGGAGTGTATGATTTACACGGGTTAGTTTGGGAATGGAATGCCGATTTCAATTCGGTGCTTATGTCTGGTGAGTCAAGAAAAGATTCAAGCAATGACCCCAATTTATTTTGTGGTAGCGGGTCTTTGGGTGCTACCGACTTAATGAATTATGCCGCTTTTATGCGCTATGCTTTTAGGGGAAGCATCAAGGCAAATTACAGCGTACAAAATTTAGGATTCAGATGCGTGAAAGATGTACCTTCAAAACAGCGAGTACTCTAAGTATGAAAAATATATTAACAATTCTCGGCTTTTTTGTCCTGCTTGTGTCTTGCCAAAGCAGAAGCCAAAGTGACTCAAAACCTGAAACTATAAACAAGACTCCTGCCAACTCAACCTCTACAATTTCTGAGGAATCTATTTTCAACCTTACCTCTAAGTGGAAAACCGAAGAAGGCAACGAAATCGAATTGGCCGAATTGAAGGGCAAGGTGTTGGTCATGGTCATGATTTATACCACTTGTAAGGTGGCCTGCCCCCGCTTGGTGGCTGATATGAGTGCCATAGCCAACCAAGTTCCAAAAGACAGGGAACAGGAAGTACAGTACGTTTTGGTCAGCATTGATCCCGAAAACGACACGCCCGAAAAATTAAAAAAATTTGCTATCGAAAAAAATATGGATGGCGAAGAGTGGACTTTCCTCCAAGGAAATGTACACACGGTGCAGGAGTTTGCTAATGTACTCTCGGTAAAATACAAACAAATTGCCCCCATGGATTTCTCTCATTCCAACATCATCAGTGTTTTTGACCGACAAGGGGTTTTAATACATCAGCAAGAAGGGCTGGGAGTAAACAACAAAGAAACTGTCGAAACAATAATCAATGCGGCCAATGAGGAACAATAATGCCTCAATGACCCAAATTTTCGAACATGGCTACGTTTTTAAGTAAGCTAAAAATAGTATTTGCGCTAACTGCCTGTTGCCTCTATTTCACGGCAAAAGCCCAATTTGAGCTGGGTGGGCAGTTGGTTCAAAGGGCCGAGTACAGGCATGGGTTTGGAAAAACCATAGAAGATTCCTTAGTGTCGGCTCACTCTATCAATCAACGCTTGAGGTTGCAAGTCCTCTACAAATCAAAAAAAATCCAACTTTTTGGCAGTATTCAAGACATACGTTTGTGGGGAAATACTGCTCAAATAAAACTCAGCGACGGCCTGTTGTCCCTGCATGAGGGATGGGTTTCGGTCGCATTAGACAGTGCATGGAGTCTAAAAGTAGGACGCCAAGAACTGAACTACGACAACGTTCGATTTTTGGGAAATCTTGATTGGGCCATGCAAGCCAGAGCCCATGACTTTGCCCTTATCAAGTACGAAAAGCAAAATCAGAAACTACATATTGGCTTTGGTTATAATCAAAGCAGTGATGTGTTGAGTGGCAATGCGTTTACAACTCCCAATCAATACAAAGCCGCCCAAATGTTGTGGTACAACGTTAAGAAAAACACCTTTGAGTTCTCATTTTTGGTTTGGAACAACGGAAAAGAAGCTTTGCAGTACAATGGCACGGGAACCATTATCAAGCACGAAATAAGGTACGCTCATACCATCGGGATTCCGATAGTGAAACAAAGTTTTGGGCGTAATAATGTCATTTCGGGCTTTGCTTATTATCAGTTTGGCAAAGATGTAGCCAACAAGGACTTAAAAGCCTATGACCTCAGCCTGCAAATCACCCAAACGTTGGTAATGAATAGTACGAAAAACAACACATTGAAAATTACTTTTGGGGTAGAATCATTGAGTGGTACGCCCACAAACAACACCAAAAACGAAAATAAATCTTTCAGTCCCTTGTATGGCACCAATCACGTACACAATGGCTACATGGATTATTTTTACGTTGGCGGACGGTTCGAGAACTCGGTAGGACTCAATGACCTCTATTTACGTTTTAGACGAGATGCAGGGAAAAAATGGTTTGTGAGTTGCGACCTGCACCATTTCTGGGTAAACGCTGACGTTTATTCCTCTAATATCCTCTTAAAAAAGCGATTAGGCAGTGAAGTTGACCTGACAGGCGGAGTCGTTATCACCAATGATCTCTCGCTACAAGCGGGTTATAGTCAAATGTTTTCTACTTCTACCATGGATAAACTACTGGGTATCAAAAACAAATCCGACAATCAAAATTGGACTTATTTAATGCTTATCGTAAGGCCCAAAAATGACAAGAAGTTTATCGGAATACTCAATTAAATACACATTTTAACCATTAAATTTTTGACCAATGGACTTACACGAATTGAAAGAAAAAAAAGTGGGTGAGCTTGTCAAGGAAGACATTAAAACAGCCCACGTATTCAAAAAATACGGCATTGACTTCTGCTGCGGAGGTGGCGTAAGCATCGAACATGCTTGCAAAAAACAAAATGTTTCAATTGAAGACTTAGTAAATGATTTACTCAAAATAGACAACAACCTTCCTCAATCGCAGGACTATGACCATTGGCCGTTGGATGTTTTGAGCGATCATATCATAACAACGCACCACAGCTACGTCGAAGAATCTATTCCACTTGTTTTAGCCTATGCCCACAAAGTAGCTCAAGTACACGGTGAGCATCATCCTCCCGTCATTGAAATCCTGCGTCTATTCACCGAAGTAGCCCGAGAATTATCGTCGCACATGCTGAAAGAGGAGATGGTTCTTTTTCCGTACATCAAGCACCTCATGGCCGCAAAACAATCAGATAATTTCCCGCGGCCACCGCATTTTGGAACAGTAGAAAACCCCATTCACATGATGGAAATGGAACACGAAAGCGCAGGTACGCTCCTCAAAGAGATTGCAACATACAGCAACAACTATACTCCGCCCGATTGGGCTTGCAATACATTTAAGGCATTGTATGCCAAACTTGATGAGTTTGAGCAGGATTTGCATTTGCACATTCACCTCGAAAACAATATTCTTTTTCCAAAGGCAATTCAGTTAGAAAAAGAACTTTCCCATATCTAAGCCATGCAGCCTACCTTAGAACTCAGCGAAAACAAAACAACAGCTCCGTACTACAAACCCACGGGCAAAGAAATTGAGGTATTTCAGAGGGTGGCAGAGAACAAACTGCCACTCCTACTCAAAGGACCTACGGGTACGGGAAAATCACGGTTTGTTGAATACGTAGCGTACTTAACAAGCACACCGCTCATCACAGTGAGCTGCCACGAAGAAACTTCCTCAACCGACCTCATAGGCCGTTTTATCATAAAAGGAGCCGAAACCGTTTGGATTGACGGCCCACTTACCACTGCCGTGAAACAAGGGGGAATTTTGTACTTAGATGAAGTCGCCGAGGCTCGACCAGATGTGATAGTAGCCATCCATTCATTGACCGACCACCGCCGGGAATTGTACATTGATAAACTGGGCGAATCCATCAAAGCACACGAAAATTTCATGCTCATTGCTTCTTTTAATCCAGGCTATCAGAAGGGTTTTAAGGAGTTGAAGCCCTCTACCCGACAGCGATTTGTGGCACTTTCTTTCAACTACCCTGAACCAAAAGTTGAAACCGAGATCATCGTAAACGAGACAGGAATTGACGAAGAGGTAGCCAAAAGACTCGTAAACATCGGTACCAAAATTCGCAACCTGACGGAACTCGGACTCACCGAAACAGCCTCTACCCGTTTGTTGGTAGATGCGGCAAAGCTGATTTACAGCGGTCTTCCCAAAAGATTATCGGTACGCGTGGCAGTGATTGAGCCCTTGACCGACGATGAGGAAATTGCCCAAGCATTGATTGATACTTGTAACCTGATGATTTAGAGGCCTGGATACAGGTCAGACGACAGTCAGACCATCTGCCATCACTAAGCCACCCAATTCAGTTATGGATTTAGACGAATATATTTTCGAGAAAGTTGCCAAGTATTTTAAGAGGAGAAGCAAAATCTCCACTGAATTGAACTTGCACAGGGTCACGCTCGAAGAAATCAGGCCGCGCCTCACCCTTATGGCCCGGGCTTTTACGGGGCTACCTATTGAGGTATTTCCTGCAGAGCGAGAAGGTGGCTATAAAGATTACAATTTCTTCTTGCCTTCGTCAGTAACACTTTTTACAACTGCCGACGAAAACCTGTCTTTTTACTTCTATCGGGTCGTTTATTTAGCCGTTCAACAGCAATTACGCCTGAATTGGTATAGCGAGGAAACACCTCTACTTCTTGAATCACAGAATGTTGCGATAAGTACTGCCCCTCAAGTCCTGAAAGTACTTTCGGAAGATTATCCTATGGCTTTCGAATTGCACAATCATTTCAAACAGAAAATTGAAGATACCATAAAAGACGCCACAGCTCTTCCCGATTTTACGTGGCTTTACGGAAAATGGATGAAAAATGAGGCCAAAACAAACAAAAACAATCAACTGGAGAATTTTGCAGAGACCGTAAAACCACCCACCAACCACCAGCCTACAACCACCCTAAAAGCCAAGGCAATTGAAGAAATTAGGAGCATAGAAATAGACAAAAAACAGCAAGAAGATTATGTATTGACCCACAACTTTGAAAAGGTAGAAACCGCAGAGGAGTTTGATGGCGTGTGGCGCGATTTTGATGGCGATGATGACCTCGAAAAACACCAAGATGCTCTGGATGAACTGAATATGAAACTCACCGTTCGGGTTGATGATACCGTTCATTCAGTCTATCAGGCCGAGTTTATCGAAAACACCTCTATTTCCGAAAGCCAAGAAAAGCAGCAGACAGGATATTTTATTGCTTATCCAGAATGGGATTATTCGAAGCGGCTGTACCGCGAGAATTTTTGCAAAGTGTTTCCTCAGGCACAATCCAACAAGAATGTCAACTATTATAATACGACCATTGGCACGCATCGGGCCATACTGATGGGGCTAAGGAAAATGCTGACCAGTGTTAACAACAAACTAAACCAGCAGCGGCGACAAACGGAAGGTTGTGAGTTTGACCTTGATGCTATCACTGACTTATACGTTGATGTACACGCCAAACGTACCCCTTCGGAGAAAATATACCTCGCTCATCGTAAGCGGGAAAAAGACCTTGCTATTTTGCTGCTGCTGGATACCAGCCTTTCGAGTGATGGCTATGTAGCAGGCAACAGAGTCATAGACGTAGAAAAGCAGATGTCCATTTTGTTTGGTGAAATACTCCATGAATTTCAGATTGACTTTTCAGTCGCTTCATTTTTTTCAAAAACCAGAAATTACCTTTCCTATAATGTTCTAAAAGATTTTGATGAAAAATGGAGTGATGCAAAGTATAAAATCGGAGCAACTGACCCCTGTGGTTATACTCGTATAGGGGCTGCTTTGCGTCATGCAGGTCAAGAGCTAAAAAAACGTTCTGCAAAAAATAAGTGGATTATTCTACTATCGGATGGTAAGCCCAACGATTTTGACAGATACGAGGGCAAACATGGCGTCAATGACGTAAAACAGGCTTTGCGGGAATTGGGCGAATTCCGCATTAATTCGTACGCATTAGCTATTGAAGCCCAAGTAAGGTATTACCTTCCCCAAATGTTTGGCCAAAACCACTACCGTATTCTCACTACTCCCAATGAATTATTACAGTCACTGGTTGTATTATTTGAGAAGATAAGGGGCTAAACAAATTATTTATTTTACTCGCTCATCCTCCGCATACAAACCTGCTTCGCGCCGCCCATCGCGATGATAAAAAGCGCCTTGACCGTTACGTTTTCCATTTACATAAATCCCTACAAATCGGTCACCATCGGCATAATAGTAAGTGCCTTTGCCGTTAGGGAGGTTATTTTGAAATAGCCCTACATATTTATCGCCGTTAGGAAAATAATAAGCCCCGTACCCTGCCCGTTGGTCGGCTTGAAAGTCTCCTTTGTACTTCATTTTGCCATCAGGGTAATATTGTACCCCCGTACCGTGGCGTTTGCTCATGCGAAAATCACCTTCATATCGCTCGCCACTCTCGTGTACATAAATCCCCAAACCATTTTCGCAGTTACCCGCTACACAACCAACGTTTTCGTCTTCTTCTGAAGTTTCTTCTGGTTCAGTTACTACGGCAGGAACAGTTATTGGCGTTTTTGATTTAATGTCAGTGATTGTCACGTGATTGTTGCCCGCCTTTTTTTCATTTTTTGCTACGGGTTGTTCTTTTGCCAAACCTGCGGCATCGTTCCACCCTTGGCGTATGGCTTCCACCCTAACGTCTTTTGCTGGGTGCGAATAAGTGGGTTTATCATCGCCCAATGTTTTGATAGCTACAAGCGCTTCGTCAAGCGATGCGCCAAGACGTTGCATCACAAAACCCGAAAAACGGTCGGCTTCCAATTCTTTTTGTGGACGAGCACCTTTCCCATCAATGGTATGTCCCTGCAAATGATGGCCTATTTCGTGGGCAACAATGCTAATAGCCGACCAGTCGGTGTTGGTAGCGTTTTCGACACGTTTCATAAAAGCACCATCATACACAATGTACCGTTGCCCATCCACGACAGTGGCAAAGCAATTTTCTGTGTTGGGACATTCCACCACCACGAAGTTACGGAGCAACCCTACTTGTCTCAGGATTTTATCCACTACTTCTTCGGCATGCTGGTTGGAACGAAAGCTCAGGTAGTTACAAATCTCTTTGGGAGTTTTTAATTGTTTGTAGCCGAAATAGTGGCAGACAAACGCATCGTCTTCTTCCTCTACTGGAGAGGAAGAAGATTGCGCATAAGTAAGTGGGGAAAGGGCTGTTAATAGGAAGATAAGGCGTTTCATAAGGGTTGATAGTTTGCCAAGGTATCCTTATAAAAAACGCAATTGCTAACCAAAAATTACATATTGGGCAAAAAACAAAGACCCATTTTGCAATAAAATGGGTCTTTGTAGAGCGTACTGAAAATATATATCAGCAATGTCGGCTTTATTTCGCAGCAGCTAAGGTCAAATCAATCGCAAAATCATCGTTAATCATCTTGTCGCCGATAGTAGGAAAAAACGTTTTTGAGCCGTAACGAATATCCCATTTTGAACGGTCAAGAGTAATTTTGGCAGTTGCAGTTACACCACTTGCATCGGCTTTCACTGTCGCAGGGAAAGTAATGGTTTGGGTGATACCTTTGATAGTCATATCTCCTGTAATGTTGTAGTTGGCACCTGAGCCTTCTACTTTTTTAATGACAAATTTAGCCTTTGGATTTTTTTCTACTGAAAAGAAATCATCTGACTTAAGGTGACCTACGAGTTTGGCATTGTAGCCAGCGTCAGTAAGGTCAGTACATTTGATGCTTGTCATATCAATCTCAAAAGTTCCTCCTGAAATTTTGCTACCGTCTAAATTTAAAGCGCCGCTTGTCAAGTTGACAGTGCCAAAATGTTCGCCAGTTACTTTCTTCGCATGCCATTTCACTACGCTTTTAGAAGCATCTACTTTGTAAGCTACAGGCTTTTTAGCGCCTTTTTTCTCGTTTGCTACGGCTGTGTTTACTACCAACAAACCTGCTACCAACACACTTGCAATCATTTTAATCGTTTTCATTGTACTTGTGGGATGTTAAAAATTAAAAAAGTTAAATTAAAGATTTTATTTTATGGACTTAATAGGTTTTTAAATATTATCAATATTTTCTGGATTCTTTCATTGAAATACATTCCAAGAGTCTTAGTCTGCCATCTCAACAGAACCGCGAAGCTTATCGAGCAATTCACTAAGTAAATCGGCTTCTTGCTCGCTCAATCGTTTGAGTTGGTTTTCCCAACTTTCCTGCATTTTATCTAAATCAGACAAAATATCCAGTCCAGCTTCGGTAATCACAACATCCACAGCGCGTCGGTCGTGAGGACATTCGGTTCTTTTTACTAATCCTTTCAATAAAAGTTTATCCACTAAACGCGAGGCATTCGACATTTTGTCCAACATACGCTCAATGATGTCGTTTACCCGCACAGGGTTTGGGTGCTGTCCCCTCACAATACGTAATACGTTGTACTGCTGAGGCGTCAAATCATAAGATTTCAACAAACACGCCTGACTGTTTGACAACCAATTTGTAGTATAGAGCAAATTGAGTGCCATTCGGTGATGCGGATTTCTGAACTTTGTTTGTTTGATGTCGGTTTCGATAGACATATTGTTTATTTACTTTGACGGTGCAAATATAAATGTAATTACATTATATGTCAATACATTTATTTAAAATATTTTTAAAAGCCAAGAATAGAGGGGCAAAGCCACAAAGTAACATAAGCACAAAGGAGCAAAAATAATAGTGCTAAAAACTATCTCCTCTATTCCTTTGCCTCTCTATAAATCACCTAAAAGGAACAATCTCAGGAGCGGAAATATCAAAATCTCGAAATCTTAGTGGCGAAATCCCATCGAAAGCAGCTCTAAAAGGTTGTGCAACGTCAGGAATACCCGAGTAATAGCTCAATCGAATCTGAAATGTATTGAACGTAAGATTTTCGTTACGAAACCGAAATCCAATACCATAGCCTTGGTAAGGAATATGATTAAGGAGCTTTTTCCCCTCGAAGGTAGTCCAACCAATATTTGCAAATACAAACGGAGCTACTCTGAATCCTAACAAATTGACAGGGCTAAAAAACACCGTTTCCACTCCTAAGACCAGTTTCCGTGTACCGCGAAGTTCATCGCTATAAATTCCCTGAATTCCTTCATTCCCACTTATATTGAAATATTCGTTTTGGAAACGATTGAAACCCCATGCAAACTTCACGTTAAAAAAATGCCGTGCGTACCAGCCTTTCCCTAAGCTATGCAAGGGCGTAAAATAATTATTTTCGGTACTAAAGACCCCTTGCTCTGTAGTCACATTTTTTAAATAGGTACCTACGTTAATCAAAGAATATAGATACCCAGCTTTAATATACCGAGCTCTGGAGAATTTGAAACCTATGTATTTTCTTTGTCCTAATTCGGCAGGATCTTTTCCATAGATAAAAGCGGCCAAATCGCCTACTGGCACGTCTTCGGTACGTCCAAAACCATAAATCAACAAATCGCGTTGGTAACGGCGATTGGAATAGCCAAAGCTGAATAAGGTAGGGCGCGTATTCTGAAAAAGCTGATTGGTGCTATCAGTTACCGATCGGTCTCGGTTATAAAACGACTGCCGCGTATGGCGCAAGGCTACTACAAATCGGGCGCGTTCGCGGAGTTGGTCATCCCCAAAAAACACTTTAAAAGAGCGCCCCAGCCACGCATCAAACAAGCCATACTGCGACCAAAAATAGTTACGCGTAGAGCGTCCAGTAAGGGAATCTTTGGTGAACTCAAACAAACGTAGATTGTTATAACCAATTTCTATAGAGCCTGCATACTTCATTTGCGGGGTCAGAAAAGGGCGAAACGCTTTGAAATTGACTTGTTTTTGATCACGCTGTACGTTTAAAAGCCCCTGCCCCGAAATAAATGTTTTTCTAAAAGAAGGGATAAAATAGCGTCCTGCATATTCAAGTCGTTGGCGTTCGTCTTTTCCGTTGTAAGAAATAGTATTTTTAAAAGAATGACTCATTCCTCCAAAATTTTTCTGTTCAAGCCCCATTGTAAAATTATCTAACCCAGAAGCAGAACCATCAGGGAGCAACGACCAAATATCTTGCGTATAAACGTGTACATCCACTGCATCTTTGGCATTCATATAAGGGACAATCACAATCCGAACATCATGAAAAATACCTTGCTGCCGCAAATAACGCTCATTGTCTTTTATTTTTTCGGGGTCAATAATATCGCCTTCTTCAAAAAACAGAAAATTCCGCATTATCACCCGCTCACGAGTACTTCGGTGAAATTGATTTCCAACGCGGTCGAGCCAGTTGCTGGGAGTAATCGTCGTATCATAAACACTGTGCCCAAACACATCCATACTGTGGACATACACTTTTCGAATCCATCTTCCTTCATAAGGTTTGTGAGGATTTTGTTCAATTTGACTTACTTGCCCCGAATCGGTTCTGTTATAAATGTCTCTAAATAGAAAATTGTATAGTGCTTTGGGAACTACTTTTTTTGCTTTTATTCCAAAAGCTGTATCTTTTGCTGTTGGAGAATCTATACGAACTTTAAAAAGGCTATCTAAATGAGGTTTAGGAGTTAGGGTATCTCGGATACGCGTCGCCCTCCGCGAATCTATGCGACTGGGATTGGTACTCTGGCCCATCGAATCGCGCAGAATCAAGGTAAACAGAAGTAGGGTAAATATGTTATATCTACGAAAAACCATCGACATACTTACGAGGTTGTTGCTTCTTTTGTTCAATTTTACTTAAAAAATAAGAATTCTTTCAATTCAATAGATAACTATCCCTTAATCTGCTATGAAACGACGAAAATTTATGTTGGTTATATGTTTATTTTATGTGCTTGCTGTGATTGTGTCATCTTGTTTTACTTCGCGTATGAGCGATAATGAGATGCACAACTATTTTGCCAATAGCAGCTACCCTCCCAAACGTCATTTTTATGAAGCTATTGGCCGTCAGTTACATTACGTCGAAACAGGAGATTCGTTGCGCCAACCTGTGTTATTTGTACATGGTTCGCCAGGTTCTTGGGATAATTTCAAAGCATTTTTAAAAGATACTTTTCTATTGGCGCATTGCCGCCTTTTATCGGTAGATAGACCTGGATTTGGCGAGTCAGAAAAAGGAGGAGCAGAAGATGAATTACCCACACAAGCAGCCGCCCTATTGCCAATTTTGCAACGCCAAAACCAGCCTGTAGTGTTGGTTGGGCATTCTTATGGAGGCCCCATTATCGTACAAGCAGCTACAATGTATCCTCAATATATCAAGGGGTTGGTAATTGTGGCAGGTTCGGTTGACCCTACCTTAGAACCCTCTAATTGGTATCGTTACCCCTTAAAATACACACCGCTGCGTTGGGCAATACCGTCATTTTTTAGAAGTAGCAACGACGAACTATTGCCATTAAAAAAAGAATTAAAACAAATGGCTCCTCAATGGGAGAAGGTTCGTTGTCCCGTAGTGATAGTACAGGGAGGAAAAGATGTATTGGTACCGCCTGATAATGCTAAATTTGCTAAACAACAACTCACTCACGTCAAGGTAACAACCATTTGGAAGGAAAACATGAATCACTTTGTACCGTGGAGCGACCCTGATTTGATTGTGGAAGGTATCAAATGGGTATTGGATTAATTAGGGGGCAACATATTTTCTTAATACACTGCCCCCTGACTTTTTAAAGTCCCTTACGATAATCTAATGGGGGTTTTCGGTCACCAATGAGAGGTACATATTTTACACCATCCAATCTTTGCTGAAATTCGGCTTTGGCTTGTGCAATCAGTGCTGGTTGAGTAAATAGATCCACACCCATAGTAGCCAAAGTTTTGGCGGCTAAAATCATGCCTTTATAGCCGATGCTCATTCCGTCAGCAGCTACTGCTTGCCACGTATGGGCTGCAGTACCAGGTACCCAGGTGGCGGTGGATAAACCTGCTGTCGGAACTACGTAACTAATATCACCGACATCGGTAGAAGCAGGAAAATGACCTAAACGGTAAGGCTTGATTTCGGCAGCTCGTGATAGTGGGGGCAGTTTAGTAGTTTCAAACGATTCCCGTAGTTTATTGGCAAAAGCCATTTCATCGGCATTATAGCTGACTCCTCCTAACTTTTGGAGGTTGCTGTGCATGGCTTTGGCTAAAGTTTCGTTGGGCAAAAGCCCATAGATACCCGTAATAACTTCGTATTTCATGGTAGTACCTGTACCCAATGCAGCACCTTCGGCAGCTTTAATCACTCGCTCCCACATTTGTTTGACTTCTGTAACATCAGGATGGCGTACCATATACTCTACTTCGGCAAAGTCGGGTACTATGTTAGCAGCAAGTCCTCCTTTGGTAATGACATAATGAATACGGCTACGCTCGTCCACGTGTTCGCGCATCATATTTACCATGACATTCATGGCTTCTACGCCGTCTAACGAAGAGCGACCACGCTCAGGAGCACCAGCGGCGTGGGCTGTTTTACCATAAAAACGAAACATGCCTTGCATTACAGCCGTACAAGTACTGGCATCAGCACTATTGTTGTCGCCAGGATGCCAGTGAATGACCGCATCAACATCTTTTAACAATCCAGCTCTTACCATATATACTTTCCCACCACCACCTTCTTCGGCGGGTGTTCCATATACACGTACAGTGCCCGCGCGTTTGGTTTGAATAAGCCAATCTTTCAAAGCAATACCTGCAGCCGTAGAGGCTGTTCCAAAAAGGTTATGACCGCAGCCATGCCCTGTACCACCTTCGATGAGGGGCTTTTGGTAAGGGACAGAGTCTTGTGACAAACCTGGCAAGGCATCAAATTCGGCTAAAATACCAATGACAGGTTGGCCACTGCCATAAGAGGCTACGAAGGCGGTAGGGATGTCAGCTACGCCACTTTCTACTTTGAATCCTTCTTTCCGAAGGGTTTCTTGGAGTAACGCAGAACTTTTGGACTCGAGATAACCGAGTTCGGCATAGTTCCAGATTTGCTTAGCTATTTGGCAATAGCTTGCATATTTTTTGTCTAATTGGGTGCTAACATAGCTCTTATCGTCTATTTTTTGGGCATAGATTTGAGCTAAAGTGCTTATCCCTAAAATAAGTACTCGAAAAAAAATCCTCATAGTGTATTGATGATTAGTATAGGTTAATAAAACTTCTGAAAGTTAGCAGATAGTTTTTACTTTTGCCAACGCATAACGTAATTCTTTGGATGTTTTCAGTAGTACTCATTCTCTTATTTTTACCACTAAGCTCTTTCTTTGGCTTGTTCTTTATGGGCAAAAAAGCCAATCAGTGGGCTGGTTGGATTGCTTCTATCATTACGCTGATTGGGTTAATTTTATCCGTTGTGTTGGCCAAAGAGCTGATAAACTCCTCGCAGCATTTTGTATTTGAGTGGTTTAGCATCGGACAAAAAATATTTACATTGTCGCTTCAAGCCGACAATCTGACCCTTCTGATGCTCATAGTGGTGCATTTAGTAGCACTATTGGTTCAAATCTTCTCTATCAGCTATATGCACGATGACGCTGGGAAATGGCGCTATTTTGCTTTTTTGGGTTTATTTGTCTTCTCCATGTTAGTGATTGTCTTGGCTGGTAGTTTACTGTTGATGTATGTGGGCTGGGAACTGGTAGGGCTTTCTTCTTATTTATTAATTGGGTTTTGGTATGAAAAACCACGTGCTATTTGGGCGGCAAAAAAAGCTTTTTTATTAAATAGAATTGGTGATGCTGGTTTCTTGATAGGGATTTTGCTGTTGTTTTGGTCTTTTGGAACGACGGAAATATCCGTTATCCGTTATCAGTTAACAGTTAACAGTTCACCGATAACGGATAACGATTTGCTCATAACGGGAATCGGGCTTTTGCTTTTTTGTGGAGCTATTGGCAAATCGGCTCAATTTCCTCTTTCGGCTTGGCTACCCGACGCCATGGAAGGCCCAACACCCGTATCGGCCCTGATTCACGCCGCTACGATGGTAGCCGCAGGAATTTTTTTATTGGCCAGAATTCATTTTTTACTGACCCCCGAAGCTTTATGGGCTGTAACTATCATTGGTACTATCACCATGTTGTTGGGGGCTTATCGGGCGATTTTCCAAACCGATATTAAAAAATTATTGGCTTATTCAACCATTTCTCAACTTGGCCTGATGGTGATGGGGATGGGCGTAGGCGCGCGCGAAGCATCTCTTTTTCATCTGCTGACCCACGCGTTTTTCAAAGCGGGGTTGTTTTTAGCAGCAGGAGCGGTGATACACGCCGTTCATTCACAGGACATGCGCCAAATGGGAGGCTTACGTAAGACGATGCCTTTTACGTTTTTTGCTTATACGAGTTGCGCAGCCGCTTTAGCTGGATTACCCTTCTTCTCAGGTTTTTTGTCAAAAGATGCGATTCTGGTAGAAGCATTTGCTTGGGCAAGTACACAAGGAGGTTTAGCTTATTTTGTTCCCATTATTGGGTTGTTTTCAGCAGGCTTGACTGCTTTTTATGTGACTCGACAATGGCGAATGGTATTTTTAGGGCATCACCCTGAGTATAAATCAGCAGGTCACATCGAGCATTTGCACGATGCTGATAACTTTATGAAAGTACCGATGGTTGTCTTGGCATCCTTATCTATTTTTATCTGGTTTTCATGGAATCCGTTTGATGCAGGTCATGGGTGGTTTTTCAGTTTGTTCAAATCCAAGCTTCATCATCAATTACATACTGTTGTTGCCATTGCTTCGGTCATAGTAGCCCTTACAGGATTGGCTTTAGGGTACATTTCGATATCTATTCATTCCGCGCACTCCTTGGTTCAATTGCTTGCTCATTGGCACCGGCAAGTCAGGGCATTTTTTATCTACCGATTTGAAGATATAAAACATCGGGTTCAATTATTACGTCAACATAATGTTGAAAATGATCATTCTTTGTTTTTGATTGCTCCAATACAAAAAGTAGCTCAAAAATTAGCTCATTTTGATCAAAAAATAGTAGATGTTGCAGTAAATGGAATGGGTTATCTGACTGTTATTGTTGCACACTTAGTAGGCCGTTTTGACCGCATGATAGTGGATGGGCTCGTGAATGGGCTGGCTTGGTTGGCAGGATTTTTTGGAAATCGAACGAGAAACTTGCACAATGGCCAAGTACAATCCTATTTTGTGACGATGCTGATAGGAGTGCTTTTTCTGATTTTTTGGATCTTAAGCTGATTTTACGACGATTGATATGATGCCTTATTTACTTTCCTTCTTTTTATTCCACCCATTGATTGGAGCTGTTGCTATATCGTTGCTCCCAAATTCACAAAAACATCTCTATAAGAGCATCAATCTCTTTTTCTGTGTTATGCAGGTAGTGGTTTCGGTAGCAATGTGGACACAGTTTCAAACCAATACATCAGCCTATCAATTTGTTGAAAAAGCAGATTGGATTACACTTTCTTTGGGAAGTTTGGGTACGGTTTCTATTGATTATTTGGTGGGGGTTGACGGCATTAGTTTTCCTTTGGTTTTGCTTACTTCCTTGGTCATGCTGATAGGAGCAATCGCTTCTTGGAACATTGACAAACGTGAAAAGGCTTACTTTTCACTGTATTTATTGCTCAGCACCAGCATTACGGGTTGTTTTCTGGCCTTGGATTTCTTCTTATTCTTCCTCTTTTTTGAATTTATGCTTCTGCCCATGTACTTTCTGATTGGTTTGTGGGGAGGGCCACGTCGCGAATATGCTTCGATTAAATTTTTCCTTTATACATTGGTCGGTTCAATACTTATTCTGATTGTAATGATTGGATTGTATCTGTCTGTCATTGACCCTTATGAGTCGGAATTAACCCAAACACTCGTACATACGTTTGACTTACGGCACATGACTGATAGTCGCAATTATTTATCTGACAGCATTTTATCACTCACTGGTGAAGTTAATATTTGGGGAATGCCTTCCCGAATGTTGGCTTTTTGGTTGCTATTTATTGGCTTTGCCATCAAACTCCCGATTGTCCCTCTGCACACATGGCTCCCCGATGCACACGTAGAAGCGCCTACGCCAGTCTCGGTGGTGTTGGCGGGAATTTTGTTGAAAGTTGGAGGATATGGTTTGCTCCGAATAGCTTACCCCATTTTTCCCGATGCGGCCAACGAATATGCTTTTACATTGGCATTATTGGGTGTTATCTCCATCATTTATGGTGGTTTCAATGCGCTGGCGCAGAATGATTTGAAGAAAATGATTGCTTACTCATCTGTATCGCACATGGGATTTGTGGTGTTGGGAATAGCATCGTTGACTGCCGAAGGAGTCAATGGGGCAGTGTATCAAATGGTAAGTCATGGAATACTTTCAGCGATGTTGTTTTTAATTGCAGGAGTATTGTACGACCGTACCCATAATCGCCTCATTGATAACTATCGCGGACTGATAGGCCCCATGCCTGCATTCACCGTCGTAACAGGCATTGCTTTTTTTGCTTCACTCGGAATGCCTGGATTTTCGGGTTTTGTCGGTGAGTTGTTTACGCTCATGGGTGGTTTTCAATCCACTGTATTGCCTACTTGGTTGGCAGCCTCTGGTACATTGGGGATTATTCTGGCTGCGGCTTATCTTTTATGGACGCTGCAACGAATGTTTTTTGGAAAACTTTGGGTCAAAAACCCTGCGGAACAAGCCTTACTTTCTGATTTGACTTCCCGCGAAAAATGGTTATTGATTCCACTTTCTTTGGTGACGTTGTTGTTGGGACTCTTTCCAAACCTATTGTTTCAACTATCAGACAAAACCGTAGCTGGATTGTTAAAGATTTTTGAATAAAATTAACGCCACCAACGCATCTTCATCACCCAAAAAATCCCAATCAGGACAGGTAATAGAATATTGATGCACCAAAGTGTCAAAGTGACAGCCACAATACGGGCAGGCTCGACCGTATAAAAACTGAAGAAGTATAGAGATGATGCTTCACGGATGCCCAAATCTCCTAAAAAATTGAGGGCAGGAATAAGTGTTTTGGCAAAAAAGACAAGAAATACGCTTGAAATCGCCCCTAAAACGGGTAATGAAACATCGAAAATAAGCAACAATAAGCCAAACTGCACTGTGAACACACCATAACGCAATACAGCCCAACAAAACGCGCGGCGAATTTCTGTCAAATTATACTGTGCAATGACATCTACATAAGGCTCTATCCAACGAAACCACCGAAATCGCTCAAGGTACTTTTCAGCACTTTTTCGTCTGGTAATCAACCAGATAGCGAGCAGGAGCGTTATTGTTAATAATCCTAACAGCATTAATTGGGGCCATTGTTGCAGCATAGATTGTTGACTAATTAAATACGCCCAGCCCAATGTCCCAAACAAAAGCGATACGTAAAATTGCAAACCATTTGACAAGAGTGCGGCCCCCACACCCGTCAATCGTTGATTACTTTGAAGTGACAATACCCTTCCTGCTGCATCTCCCACATTGTTGGGCATCATAAATCCAAGGGCTAATCCTGCCAAAACTCCTTTCAAGGATTGTAAGAAACTAATCTGTTCAATTTTTTGTGCCAACAATTGCCATTTGCGGCTTTCACACGCCCAATTGATGGGTGTGAGCAGTACCACGATGGTCAGCTCAATCCAATGAGAACTACGCAAATTTTCACGAAGCAGTTGATATACGTCTTTTAAGCTTTGACCTTTTTGACGAATTGTAAAGTAC
>JBDHXS010000013.1:0-26969 GCA_039810845.1 Runella sp.
GGGTGTAATACGGAAGATCCAACCACGGCCAGGCACACGGCTTTCGCCGCGCCACCATTCCTCGTCGCCAAAAGCTACATTGCCACTGATGAAAAAGCTGCCATCAGGAGCTACTTTGGGACCAAATGAATACTCGTGGTAGTGACCCGACAATGCCCAAGAGTGTACAGTTTCGTAAATGTCAGCTTTGCCATCGCCATTTTTATCAATCAACTTGGTCAATTCGCCGCGTTGAGCGCAATACAAAAACCCATCTTTGTAGGCAAGTCCCAGAATTTCGTGCAAACCAGAGGCAAATTTTCTGAAATAAGGCGTGCGGCTCGTTGGGTTATCAACAATCCATACTTCTCCACGGCGCGTTGAAATACCCAATGATCCGTTGGGTAAAGTTGTAAGCCCTCCTACTTCCAAGATGATTCCTTCTGGGATAGGTGGCGTAATGATTTTGTAAAAATCTTCTTCTTTTGGCGATTCTTGCGCTTTTACCATCGGAAGAGCTGCCAAAATGATCAATATTATTTGAGAAATTTTTTTCATTGTTATTGTTTTGAGTTGCCACACAACATTTGTCCAGCAAGCGTTGTGCGATAATCTGTTAACTGAATTATAAAAATGATGCTGACTGATTGTTAAACTCAAATCAGAAAAGGATAGCATATTTAACTGCACTGTTCATCACTGGAACAATTAGTTCTTGACCGCCATTCACAGTTCTTATTTGCGGTACTACCGATGAATCTGGCAACTGGATAAAATATGACTTGTTATTGACTGCGTAAAGTCCTTCTGCAACCTTCTCAATAGTAACCCCTTCGGCAAGCCTTGCCATGAGATTTTCTACTGGTTTTGCCAATTTTACTTCACGCTCAAGATACTTGTTATCAACAACTGTAAGGTGGTCGGTAACTGGTGAACCGAAAGCTATGTAGTTGAAGGTCGGTACATCAGATTCATCCAATGAATAGCCTTTGGGCTGAAAACCACTTCCAGTTGTATCTGCTTGCCATGCTGATTGTCCATTTACTTTTCCCAGAAACATTTCGTTGTTCAAAAGCGTCACACTACCGCGTGGACGAGAAGAGCCATCGCCACGACTATGCCACATGGGTGTAGCATCAAGAAATTCACCACGCCAAACCTGTAATAAAGCCCCTTTGTCGAGGTCGTAGGTATAATGCAAATTAGCAGGACTTCCTACCGAAATAGCATGAACTACACGAACGTTCTTTGCCTCTGGAGTTTTTCTGAAATCCATAAAACTGCGCATAACTGTACTGGTTGGAGCGGGAATAAGAATAGGATCAACCCCACCGCCTGTCGTAACAGAACTTGCTGTATTCAAAGACATTTCTCTAAAACCTGGACCTGACACCCAAACCGCCAAGCCAGGCCGCATGTAGCCTTCCGTTTTGCTGTTGAAAACTTCAATGGTGTGTTCGCCCGATTTAAGATTAACTTTTCCTTGGCGGGTAGAATTGTTGTTTCTTGATTCAATTGATAATACGTCTTTGCCGTCAATTTTGAGGTAAGCATTTCCAGCTGCCTGCAATTTGAAGACATATTCGCCATCAGTAGCAGCAGTATATTTCCCGTTATAAATGTAAGCGTAGTTGTTGTTTTCTTTCAAGATTTCCCAAGTAAGTGCATCTTTCTTACCTGTTTCGACCGCTTTTTGTTTGGAGAAATCTTCATTTCCCCCAAAACTTCCGTAGTACGTTTTGTAGGTAAGTTCTGATAATATTCCAGGCTTTTTGTCAAAGTTATTGATGATAATATTTTTGATGGCCAATGAACCATGATCGCCCTGAATTCGCAATGGGCCAGATGCCACGTCTTCTTTGGTAAGCGAACCGCGAGTAGGGCCGCTTACTTCTACATTTTCGTGTATGGTTACACCGTTTAGTACAATTTTAAGGAATACAGCATTGGCAATTTTCTTCCCAGCAGCATCAAAACGAGGGGCTTGGTAAGAAATTTTGATGTTTTGCCATAAACCAGGCGCCTTCGCTACGTTGAAACGCGGAGCGTAGCCTTCATAACCTTTTTCGCCATCTGGTTTTGAATCATTCCAACGCTCATAAATACCGCCGTTGTCGTTGTATTTCGCCGTTTTTTTTCCCCAACTGTCAAAAAGCTGAACTTCATAATTTCCCTGAAGGTAAATCCCAGAATTGGATTCTTTGGTAAGCATGAAATCAAGTTCTATGTCCAGATCGCCATGCTTGAAATTGGAGACAAGTTCATATTCGTTTCCGTATTTCCCTTTTTCATGAATACAGGCCAAAATACCTTTCCCAGGCTTAGTATTTAAAATATTGACTTTGGAAATATCGACAGAAACGTCGCCAACGATAGACCAATTGGCAGCTTTGTTGGTAAATGCGCTCAAATCATCCAGAGGAATAGTAGTTTGTGCATGAGCAGTTTGCATAACGGTCACTCCCAGACCGAATGCAATAAATTGTAAAAAAATACTTCTTTGTTTAAACATAGAATGGGTAATTCAGTTACTAATTAGCAAATTCATTTTAATAGTAAACGGGTATTTGGTGAGGACAAAAAGTTGATTTTCAGTTGTTTTTAAAGTAGCTATGTTCCAATAAGGATGAGATAATGATTAATTACTTTTATAGCTCATTATGTTACTTTGAGCCACAAAAGTAACTAATCATTGGATTAGAAATAGACTGACTGATATTGATTGTAAGAATACTAATAATTTTTTATACAAAATTGACTTCTGTATGAAGATGAATGCCAAAGCGCTCTTCTACTGAGGTTTGAATTCTTTCCGCAAGTTGTTTGATTTCAATTCCTTTTCCTCCACCATAATTGACTAATACTAACGCTTGACGTGCATGTACGCCGATGTTACCAAATCGTTTGCCTTTCCAACCGCATTGTTCGATCAACCAACCCGCAGGCACTTTTACAATTTCTTCGTTGATAATATAACCTGGGAGCTCAGGGTATTCATTTCTAAGAGCTTCGTATTGTGAAGTGGGAATTTCAGGGTTTTTGAAAAAACTGCCAGCGTTGCCGATTTCAGCAGGGTCAGGGAGTTTGCTACGACGAATTTTAATGACAGCCTCACTGATTGCTTTGATTGTGAGTTCTTTAACTCCCATTTGTTCGAGCGTTTTCTGAATGTCGCCGTAAGATGTATGGAAAACAGGATTTTTGTCCAGCCTAAACAGAACATTACTGATGATGTATTGCCCTTTTACTTCATTTTTGAAAACACTATCCCGGTAGCCAAAACGACAGTCTGTATTGGTAAATATGCGTTTTACGCCCGTAGCAATATCAACCGCTTCGAGGCGGTCGAAGGTATCTTTGATTTCGACTCCGTACGCACCAATATTCTGCATAGGAGCGGCTCCTACCGTCCCTGGAATAAGTGATAGGTTTTCGATACCTCCTAAGCCTCGCTCTACGCAGTACATCACAAATTCATGCCAACTTTCACCTGCTCCCGCTCGAAGCCACACATAGTCCTGATTTTCTTTGATTGTCTCAATGCCTTTGATATTAATTTTAATAACCAAGCCATTGAAGTCCTGCGTCAGCAGAAGATTGCTGCCACCTCCCAAAATAAGTTTAGGAAGTGATTGTATGTCGGGTAGTTGAAGAAGGGTTTGAATATCCTGGTCGTTATCAACTTCTACTAAATACCGGGTCGTAACATCTATGCCGAAGGTATTGTACGATTTAAGTGAAACGTTGCTTTGAATAGTAAGCATTTTAGTGAGTAGGTTCCTGTTGCAAATAACGTAAAAAATGGATTTTTACAAAGCTTTTGTCAAAGTAGCCATGTAAAAACCGTCGAAACCATCATGATATGGTGACGTACGCGATTCGGTGGAAAGTTCCCATTTTGAGGCTTGTTCCTTTAAAAACCGTTCTACCTGTTGTTCGCTTTCAGAAGGTAAAATACTACAGGTTGCATATACTAATTTACCGCCAGGTTTCACCATTTGTGAATAATTTGACAGAATTTCGTATTGCGTTTGCCGAATTTGGTTCAAAAACTCAGGTCTGATTTTCCATTTAGAATCGGGATTTCTACGTAAAACACCCAAGCCAGAGCAAGGTACATCTAACAGTACCCGGTCGGCACTTTCACGAAGACGTTTAATGGTTTTAGCTTCGATGACGCGCGTTTCTACGTTGCTGACGCCATTACGGCGAGCACGGCGGCGGAGTTCATCCAACTTCCATTCTTCAACATCCATCGCAATCAGTCGTCCTTGGTTTTGCATCAGGGCAGCCAAATGAAGTGTTTTTCCTCCAGCACCAGCACAGGCATCAATCACGCGCATTCCGGGGTGTACGTCGAGAGCAGGAGCAATCGCTTGTGAACCAGCGTCCTGTACTTCAAACAGACCGTTTTTGAAATATTCTGTTTGAAAAACATTCTTTTTTTCCTGTAAAATCAGTGCATCGGGAAATTTAACAAGGGAATGAGCCAAAATTCCCTGCGAAGCCAAAAGTTGTCGTAATTCCTTTGGATTGGTTTTTAACGTATTGGTACGTAAAACTACGGGAGCAGGTTGGTTAAGTGCATGGAGTTCTTCTTCCCAATGCTTTCCCAGTTCGGACGAGCCAATTTCGTCTAACCAATCGGGAATAGACTCACGGATTTTGCGAATTTGCTTTGCTTCTTCGTATGCTTGTCGAATCGATTTGAGGTTGATATGAGCGAATTCTGGCCAGTTTGGTAATTCATTGCTTTTCAGTATTTGCCACGTTGCAAAAATATCGGTATGAGAAGGATTGTCAGAACGAACAATGAAAGTTAGCAGACGCCACCAACGGACGATTTCGTAGGTATTTTCAGCGATAAATCCTCGATCCCGTGCGCCCCACTTACGATTGGACTTGAGCACTTGCTCAATGACTTTATCAGCTTGGCGGCCTTTTTCAAAGATTTCGCCAAGGGAAAAAACAATCGCTTCAACTAAAACGCGGTGATATTTCATTCAGTTGTATGAAAAAGAAAGTTCAAAAGTACCAATAAAATCTACACTATCAGTCATTCACAAAGGGAGAGACAGCGAAGAATGTTGGTCGAAGTTGTACAGAAGTGAAGAAATAGCAGACAATATTTGACCGAAGAGGGGGGATTGCAGACTGATTAACCCTTATAGCTGTCAAACCAGGCGAATTTTTCATGAATAATGTTTTGCTTTTCTGTTTTTAAGTAATCAAGATAGGCGTTAGCTACGGGGGATAATTTTTTATCTTTCAACCAAATCAGAGTCCAGGTAGATGTTATTGGAAAACCTTCCACAGGAATAATTTGCAGTTGTTTATTGTTTAGCTCATTTTTAATACCAATTAAAGGCATTATTGAATACCCCAGCCCTGCAATAACAGCTTGTTTAACGGCTTCATTTGAGGTTAACTCCATTTTCTTATATACTGGCAGGCTATTTTGAATAATAAACTTTTCCATCACATGCCTCGTCCCTGAACCTGGCTCTCGATAGATAAGCGGTATGGTTTCAAAAATACTCTTATCATATTGGCTTGCTTCGTATTTCATTTCCGAATTTCCTACCAAGTACAGTTTATTCTGCATCAACTCTACTTTCTCAATTTTTAGATTTTCTGGTAATACGCTGACCAATGAAAAATCCACTTCATTTTTTTCTAAGTTTGCTATTACTTGTGCCTTGTTAGTTACGTCCATAAATAGCTCAATACCAGTGTTTTGTTTGATAAAGTCTACCATGAAATAGGGCGCGATGTATTTTCCCGTTGACACGACCGAAAGTTTGAGCTTTCCAGTAAGCTGCCCTTTGTGGGCGTGCATTTTATAATTAATTGCATATACCTCATTCAGAATTTTATCGGCAGCCTCAACAATTTCTTTTCCAAAATCAGTAACATAAATTTTCTTGTTGATGACCTCAATCAAGGGGACATCAAACTGGTCTTGAAAATTTTTCAGCTGAATTGAAACAGCTGGTTGGGTTAGATGTAGCTCTTCTGCTGCCTTAGTAACACTTAACGTTTGCGCTACCTTTAGAAAAACTCTTAACTGGTTGAGGGTATAATTCATAAAAATTATTTATATTAAACATAGCAAAGTTAAATAAAAATTTATGAAAACGAGTGCAGACCTTTGTGCCGTCAATCAAAAAACAATCAACTAATGAAAAGAATTACGGTAGCAAAAGGTGATGGCATTGGGCCTGAAATTATGGATGCCACTCTGTCAATTATTAAAGCCGCAGGAGCTCAAATTGAAGTAGATGAGATTGAAGTAGGAGAAAAAGTGTATTTGGGAGGAAATACGTCTGGGATTGCAAAAGAGTCTTGGGATATTATCCGCAAAAACAAAATTTTTCTCAAAGCACCTATCACCACACCACAGGGAGGCGGTTACAAAAGCTTGAATGTAACTACCCGAAAATTTTTAGGTTTATATGCCAACATACGCCCTTGTGTTAGTTTACATCCTTTTGTAAAAACCAAACACCCTGAGATGGATATTGTCATTGTCAGGGAAAATGAAGAAGACCTTTATGCGGGCATAGAACACCAACAAACCGATGAAGTAGTTCAGTGTCTTAAACTCATCAGTCGCCCAGGCTGCGAAAAAATAATCCGCTACGCTTTTGAGTATGCCAAACAGTACGGACGAAAAAAAGTGACTTGCTTTACCAAAGACAATATCATGAAACAAACCGATGGTTTGTTTCATCAGGTATTTGATGAGATTGCCAAAGAATATCCTACCATCGAAAATGAGCACTGGATTATTGATATTGGGGCGGCAAAAATGGCAGATACGCCAGAGGTCTTTGATGTGATTGTAATGCCAAATCTATATGGCGATGTACTGAGTGATGTTGCGGCGCAAATTGCAGGTTCGGTAGGGCTGGCTGGCTCAGCAAATATTGGCGAAGAATGTGCTATGTTTGAAGCTATTCACGGCTCGGCTCCGCGCAGAGCAGGACAAAATCTGGCGAATCCGTCGGGCTTGTTGCAGGGGGCGATTCAGATGCTCAATCACATCGGGCAAACCGAGGTGGCTGAAAAAGTACAAAATGCTTGGCTAAAAACCATTGAAGATGGCATTCATACCTATGATATTTTCAAGGAAGGCGTCAGCAAACAAAAAGTAGGAACCAAAGAGTTTGCAGAAGCCGTAATTGGCAACTTAGGCCAAAAACCATCTCAATTTAAAGCGGTAAGTTATGCCAATGGCGCAGCACTCAATCTGCCTAAATACCAACGTAAAGCGCCTAAGTCAAAAGAGCTGCTTGGCGTAGATTTATTTGTACACTGGAACGGAAGCAGTGCCGATGAACTGGCAGAAAAAGTGCAGCAAATCAATACTTCTGAAGTGCAAATCAGCATGATTACCAATCGAGGTATAAAAGTATGGCCAGATGGATTTTCCGAAACATTCTGCACCGACCACTGGCGTTGCCGCTTTAAGCCTCTTGAAGGAAAAAGCTTGGACAAACTACAAATTATTCAACTGTTGGGGGCAGCGCATGATAAAGGCATTGACATCGTAAAGACCGAAAACCTTTACGCTTTTGATGGAAAACCAGCATTTTCTTTAGGCCAAGGACAGTAACATTAACTTTCTTTAATTATGGAGATCCAACTTCTTAAAGGTAATTTTACTCAATCAGAAGCACTTGATATACTCACGCAATTGATTCATGTCAAAATCAAATTTCATGAAAATAAGATTGAAAAAAGTGATAATGAAGAGGACATAAAAATGCGCGAAAATCGTATTAAAAAACTTCTTCAGGATTTATATGAAGCAAAACAGGTCATAATCAGGCAAAAGCAATGTGACTTGAATGCTGAAATTATTATCAGCTAAAAATTAAGAAGACGGGTTGTACTCATTGGTGTACAACCTGTAACTAAAAATTCACGAACTACTTATGAATGTTAAACCTCAAAATCGGTTATTTTTGGTGTGTCCTTTCTGTCAAATGGAAAGGTTTATAACGAAGTACTTTGGGGATGTTTTGTTTCTTACTGCCCCAGCTTCTATCTTCTATTTTGACGATGACAATTTTTTAAAAGCAGTCAAAAAAACGATTCAAAGCGAAAAAATAACCGATATATACTTGGTCGGAGATGTCTCTTGTCGGATTATCCAATATGTACTGCAGAACGAAAGCATTACTGGTCTTAGGTGCGAATCAGACATTCAAGAATTGTTGTCTTCAACAGATACTCCATTTTCATTGACCGAGAAGCTCCTAAGGAAACAATTATACGAAATGACTTGCCACAGTATATTCGGAAAAGAAATAGAAGAGGGACAAATACATCTTCATGCTCTGTTGACCTCTCGACACGACGACTTTATTACTCCTATCAAATGTGATTTTGTACAGCTTATGGCCAAAACGGCAAGGTATGAAGATAATCTACATTATACACACTCGCTATCTTACTCCGAATCAATCTGCTAACTTATACCATTTGATATTGCGCAATGCTTCGCGGCGTGAATAGACCGATTGGCTCGGGGCATAGTTTTTGGCCAAATAATCCAACACTATTTTCTCAGAATCACCCAAATCCCAGAGTTTATGATTACGTTGCATCCAACGAATTTTACTGAGCCACTCATCACGAGTAAAACGGTGTTGAAGTATCAGCTTGGGCGAATGACAACCCGTACAATGCGCTTTGATTAGCGTAAAGTTAGGGTCGAGGGCAAGACCCGTTTCGGCATCTACCGAATCAATACTGTAAGGAGCCGATGAGCGAATAAGCGAATGTTCTGTACTCTTGCTAATCGCTGCTGCAAATAGGCCAATCAATAATAAGCTAACGGTTATATTTAAAAAGTTGTTTTTCATCATTTCATGGATTTTAAACCACTTTTACAGCTATTCTGTGACATGCGTTGTTGAGATAACCTCCTGGATTCCAAGCAGGAATTACCATCGGTTGTGTAACCCCGTTGGTATCCGTGGCCCGCGCCCAGATTTCGTAGTAGCCTTTTTTCGGAAGTTGTATCTGTGCTGACCACTGCTGCCAAGCCAAGCGGTTTTTTGGTGCTTGAAGCGAGCATTTTTGCCAAGTAGCTCCGTAATCAATCGAAACATGGAGTTCTTTTACCACCACATCTCCCGCCCATGCGTGACCGCGCAGCGAAAGCGTCTTTCCCAAGTCAATCATAGCCCCCGTTTTGGGAAAGGTAATCAACGATTTGACAGGCATAGATTCAATAATGCGAAAGTGTTCGGGCGTTTCGGCCAGTTTTTCACCTGGTGGGATAGGCTGACGCGGTACGCGGTAGCTATGTCCGTCCATTTTGACTCCGTCGTGTTCTTTATTACGTACAGAAATGGTATGTAGCCACTTCCCCGATACTGAAGCTGGCCATCCGCCTACCACCAACCGTAGTGGAAACCCGTGCATCAGGGGCAGTTCCTGACCGTTCATTGCCCAAACGACGAGCGTTTCGTCTTCCAACGCTTTTTTGATAGGGACACCGCGCGAAATCACTACTTTACTCGGGTCGCGGCTGGGGTGAAGGTCTTTGCCATAATAACCGATGTAAACGGCATCGTCTTTCAAACCCACATCATTGAGAATATCTTTCAGACGTACACCCGTCCATTCGGCGCAGCTTACGGCTCCCTGGTCCCACTGATTGCCAGAGGTTTGCGGTACAAATCCAGAACGTCCATTGCCGCCACATTCCAACACCAATTGATAAGTGTATGTTTTAAATTTAGATTTTAAGTCGCTGATTTTATACATCTTAGGCGTTTTTACTGACTCGCCTTTGATGGTGAGTGTCCAAGTGCTTGGATCGATTGTTTCTTCAGGAACAATGCCGTTGTTACGAATAAACATTCTTTCTACGGGCGTAACGGCATCGTCCAATAAATGTGGGGGTGTTTCTACGTTCCAAGGCTTATCACTGAGTACAATCATGTCAGGATGCTTACCCTTCAAGCCTTCGTCAAAGGCAAGTGGAACATGATGTTTAGGTATATTTTCGGCAAAAACAATTTCTGTACCGACAATCCCTGCCAAGGTGGTCAAGGCACTTTTCTTTAAAAAACCACGACGGTTGTGGAGATCAGCGTTCATGTTATTGGTTATGATGGGTGAATCCTGAATTTTCTTTAGACTTATTTTTTGTTATACTCCCGAAAGGCAAATCGCATAAAAGACTCAGCCATCGGTTCAGGTTGGCCTTGCAAATGAATCAGCCAAAACTTTCTCAATAACTTCAACTCTGTTACTTTAATAATCTTTAATTGCCCCATATTGAGTTCTTTTTGAATGGAACGAACGGACAAAAACGCCATGCAATTGGCGTGTTCAAGAAAAGATTTGATGCTCTCGGTACCTCCCAAGTGCATGATAATTTGCAATGAAGATAACTTTAAACTGTGTTCCTTTAAAGCACTTTCGATCACTTCCAATGTTCCTGAACCGCGTTCGCGCAAAACAAGAGGGATTTGGGTAAGTTGCTCTATCGTAATTTCTTCTGGTTGAGCCAATTTGCTTTTCGCATGTACCACCGCTACCAATTCATCGTCCATAAAATCAACGTATTTGATGCCTGAATGGTGCTTTTTTCCTTCCACAACGCCTAAATCAATGGTATGGGATAAAATGGCATTTTCAATCATTTCAGTATTGCCATTCAGTAGCGACAGCTCCACTTGAGGGAATTTCTCATAATATTTTGCCAACAAGGGGGCAATCAGGTATTGTCCAATTGTGGTACTGGCTCCCAATCGAAGCGTACCGCTGTGTTTGGCTTGTAGTGTCCCCAATTCAAATGCCGCTTCTTGGTATAAATGTAGTATCTGAACAGCGTAACGTTTAAGCAAATCACCTGCCTGTGTGAGAAATACCGTATTACCTTTTCGTTCAAACAACCGCGCGCCATATTGTTGCTCCAACTCTCGAATATGTTTTGTAACGGCAGGTTGAGTAATAAACAATTCTCCTGCGGCCTTGGTAAAACTAAGGTGTTGTGCTACACTGCAAAATACTTTTAATCGAAAATCGGACACAATGAATAGAATTGGGTTGATGTACAAAATAAATAGAAAATGAGGAATAATTGGCGTTTTTGTCGGGGATAACTCACCAATAGAGGAAAGAAAATAGATAGAAAGTAATGCTTGAAAAGCCGTAATCCCTAACTTTACGTTTTTTGATAAAGAATAAACAGCGGTTCACAAAATGTCACAAAAGAAGATACAAACTGTATTTGAAGAAATGAGTAAGGTGGTGGTGGGGCAGGAAACTCTCATCAATCGCCTTTTGGTAGGGCTTTTTACTGGGGGACATATTTTGTTGGAAGGAGTGCCTGGCTTAGCTAAAACCCTCACTGTAAATACCCTTGCCCACATACTTAATCTTGATTTTCAACGCATACAATTTACTCCTGATTTACTGCCAGCTGATATTGTTGGTACTATGATTTATAAGCCTAAATTGGGGGATTACGAAGTGAAAAAAGGGCCGATTTTTGCTAACATGATTTTGGCTGATGAGGTCAACCGCTCACCGGCGAAAGTGCAATCGGCACTGCTGGAGGCAATGCAGGAAAAACAGGTGACGATTGGAGAAGATACGTTTAAATTAGATCGTCCCTTTTTTGTTTTGGCAACCCAAAACCCTGTTGAGCAAGAAGGTACTTATCCACTTCCCGAGGCGCAGTTGGATCGATTTATGATGAAGGTTTTCGTAGATTATCCTACTAAGACCCAAGAATTGGAAGTGATGCGGAGAATGTCTAATTTGGATTATAACTATGAACCCAAAGCCGTACTAAGTAAAGACGACATTACTCAAATTAGAGGAGAAATCAACCAAATTACACTTTCTGAAACCTTAGAAAATTATATCGTAGAATTGGTATTTGCCACGCGCCGCCCGCTTGAATATGGCTTGCGGGAAGAAGCTCGTTATATTCAATTCGGGGCGTCGCCGCGTGGAACGATTAAACTCAATTTGGCAGCCAAGGCTTTAGCTTATATGGACGGGCGAGACTACGTACTTCCCGAAGACATTAAAGAAGTGGCTCCTGATGTGTTCAATCACCGCATTATGCTTAATTATGAAGCCGAAGCCGACGGCATTACCACCCGATTTGTGATTGATTCTATTCTTCGTAAAGTAGCGATTGGGCGATAAATGAGTTTACAGTTCATATTAAAAACAGTTTACAGTAGGCAGTAAGAAAAAATCTTTTAAACTGCCTACTGTAAACTGCCTACTATTTACCGCCGCCCAATTTACTGCCGCCAACTTTTGAAGTCTCGCTTACTTTGGTAGGCGTAAGGTGTTGATTGATTCCTTTTTCCATCATTGGCAACCCTTCGGTCATCCATTCTGGTGCGGGGGCATCTTTGAGGTAATGGTCAAAATATTGGTACATGCGTACCGCAAAATCTTTCATATTCTGGCGTTTGGTCAAGCCGTGTTTTTCACCGTTGTAGTTAAGCATCCAAACGGGTTTGTCCAAACGTTTCAAAGCCATATAAAACTCAATTCCCTGATACCATGGTACAGCGCCATCGTCGTCGTTGTGCATCATCAATACGGGCGTTTGAATTTTTGGCGCATGGAAAAGGGGGGAGTTTTCGATGTATTGCATCGGTTTTTCCCATAATGTGCCTCCAATTCTGGTTTGAGTACGCTCGTACTGGGCTTGGCGCGAAAGCCCAGAATCCCAGCGAATTCCACCATACGCACTCGTCATATTGGCTACAGGTGCGCCAGCTTCTGCTGCTTTGAATAAATTGGTTTGTGTCACTAAATAAGCCGTTTGATAACCTCCCCAACTGTGTCCTGAAATACCAATTTTATCTTTATCTACAAACCCCTTGTCAATCATACTCAACACGCCAGGAACAATGCAATTGTAAGCACTTTGCCCTGGATAGCCGTTTTTGTAAACAATATCAGGAACAAACACCAGATAACCGTTACTGGTAAAATACGAGAAATTGATGTAAGAACGAATAGGGCGCGGCGCATAATGCGTGTGTACATTATCTGAGTTTTTCTCGTAGAAATACGTCATCATCGGGTATTTCTTGGTTGGATCAAAATTTTCGGGTTTGTACAAAAGCCCTTGCAATGGTGTACCATCGCCAGCGCGCCAGCTGACACGCTCTACCGAACCCCATAAGTAATTGGCTTGTTGTGGATTCGCTTCCGTTACCCGAGTAATGGTTTTAAAACTGCCGTCGGTGGCGTACCAATCCGGATACTCTTTGAAAGTTTGTTTCGTAAATAAATAACGCTCAGCATTTTTGGCTTTCAGAACAAAATTACCTACGCTGAAATCGCCTTCGTACAATTTGGTCAATTGTTGAGTGGTGGGGTTTAATTGGGAATAACCTTCTTGTTTAGTTGTTTCGTTGACGGTGCTTATCAATAGCGGTTTTGACAAGTCAATGTTTCTTTCTTCCAAATCTGTACGTACGTACCGTGAGATCAATTTAGTAGCGCGTCCATTGGTTAATTTTTTGGCGTTACCAGGATTGGTGGGGTCAATTTGCCAAATGTCGTAACGGTCATAAATCAGGATGGATTGGTCGCCCTTGCTCCAGCCTGCTGCTCCGTAGGCGTTCGGGAAGTCAGGATGGTCATCTTCTTCGTCGGCAAATTTTACGGCTTTGTTGGTAGTTAACTGAATAGTTCTATTCGCGGCTAAGTCATGTGCAAACCAAGACGTATCAGGATTTGAAAACCAGTACAAATACTTACCCTCAGGTGATACGCGCACATTACCTTGAATTTTTTCTTTGATTAATTTCTTTGAGCCATCCAGCGTACTGATGACATAGGTATCCTCTTTAGAATTCCAGTCCCAGTGTTGATTAGAGTAACGTACATCGGAATGACCTACAATAAATTCACCGTTGCCTTCACTTACCAACTCTGATTCTGGAATGAACTCACTACCCAACTGCACCAATTTTTTGTTGCTCAAATTTACCATCGCCAGATAGGATTTTTTCTTATCTCTTTCCAGCGATACTTTTTGTTGCGTTTGGAGTTTTGTATCCTGCCAATGCCATACTTCCACATTTACGATTTCTTCAGGAAGAAGGGTTGTGTCCTGAACTATGGGTTTGGGATTGGTTCCAAAAAACAATTTGGTACCGTCTTTTGAAAACTTAGGCGTGTATTCGCTGCTGATGAGCCATCCCTGTGCAGCAGGTTGTGTGGTTTCGTCAGCCAAACGGGCAGCTACTGCGTCACCAGTTTTCCAATAAAACAACTTCGGCAAACGAATCTGAACCTTGGCATTGGTATCCAAATCGGCTACGAAAGCAAGTTGGTCGCCATTGTCGTCGAATGATAGTTTTTTGAATTTGTGTTTCGGAAGTCCGGCATGAATCAGCGTCAGTTGATTGGAAGCTGGTTCAAATACGTAAACGCCTGTTTTGGTAGAATCTGCTCCCGTTGAGGCAAAAGCCAGGCGTTTCCCGTTTTTAGAAACTTCATATTCGGTCACGAACGGGAACGATTTTTCGGTACCGCTTTTCAATAGACGTACCACCAAGCGATAGCCGTTTTCTTCTGATTCCCGTTTGGGGCGTTTGCTTGGACCTTTTTTAGTTGTATCGGTCTTCACTTTGGCACTTTCACCTAAGTAAGCGACCCAATCCCCGCCTTTTTCTCCTATTTTGAAAGACTGAACGGTAGGAACTTTGATGAGTTGTTTGGTCGAAAGCGCATAAATTCCCAATGAGTCTTTAGGCATTTCATCGCGTTTCTTTTTGGCACGTTTGGCGGCCTTTGTTACGCTGAGTTGCGGTTTGATTTTAAACACAGCAAATTCAGAGTCATTGCTTAGCTTCAGACCTTCACCACGAGCGACCGAATCCACCTGCTGGGTGTTGAGGTTATGAAACACCACTTTGCCATCGCCTTCCTGCGGGTTGAGTGCATACCCAAACCAAACGCCATTGTTGCTGATGACTCGTTCGGGAATGTCTTTCCAAAAATCATAAACGTTGTGGGTGAGGGGCTTTTTTGCCACTACTGGAGCCTCGACAGTAGGCTTTTTTGCTTTCTTTTGGGCAAGACTTACGCAAGTAACCAGCAGACATGCCACTGTATAAAATAGAATTTTTCTCATTGATGAAGTAGATTTAGTACTCAAAAATACACCTTTTGAGCGTTTTATTGGCAAATTATCCTCAATTTTGCGACGTAATAACCAACTTCTTAGTCGAAACTGATGAAAATTGCCATTGTAGGTTGCGGAAACATGGGTATGGCCTTCGCCAAGTCGTTTTTGCAATATGATTTAGTGAAAAAAGAGAATCTTCTTTTGATTGAAAAAAGTGCAAATCGTGCTGATTCCCTCCGTACCGAAAACACGGGCGTTGTGGTTGAAACCATCAGTACACATATCGGAGAATACGATATTGTGATATTGTCGGTGAAACCGCAGGATTTTGCAGCGGTGCAGGATGACTTACGGGAAGTACTACAACCACAGCAGGTCGTTCTTTCTATTATGGCGGGGATTCCGATTAGTAATATTCAGGAAAAACTGGATCATCGATTGGTCATCCGAGCAATGCCTAACACACCTGCCATGCTCGGTATGGGAATTACGGGCTTTTCGGCAGCGAAAGAATTAAGTTTTGCTCAACTACTAAAAGTCGATAATCTCATCAATGCTACGGGACGTTCGGTATTTTTGGAAGATGAATCCATGCTGGATGCTGTGACGGCACTGAGCGGTAGCGGCCCAGCGTATTTTTATTACTTGGTGAAAGCGATGGTGGAAGCAGGCAAGCAAATGGGCTTTGAAGAATCAATGGCGACATTATTGGTTAAACAAACGATGTTAGGTTCTTTTCACCTTATCAACAATGCCGACAAAAGCTTGGATGACCTCATCAAGGCCGTGGCATCAAAAGGAGGAACCACTGAGGCAGCTTTGCGCGAATTTGAAAGCGGGAAGTTGGCAGAAACGCTCCAAACGGGGATTTTGGCCGCAGAAAATAGAGCAAAGGAGTTATCGAAGGGGTAAAAGATTTCAGCAATACTCAGTAAAAATGCTGAATTGAAAAATTTCAAAGGCGCATTTTCGTTTTTTTTACATGAAGCACTTTTTACGCACTGCCTTTTTATTTTTGGTTATTATC
Source organism: Runella sp. (assembly GCA_039810845.1). Classification (GTDB taxonomy): domain Bacteria; phylum Bacteroidota; class Bacteroidia; order Cytophagales; family Spirosomataceae; genus Runella. The sequence continues at coordinate 16,149 of JBDHXS010000013.1, forward strand.
AACGGAATAGCAGCCCAAAATCCTGCCTCGGTTCGCTTTGTGCGAAATCAGGGGCAATGGGATGCCTCGGTTCGCTATCGCGCCGATATTCCTGGAGGTTATTTGTTGCTCAAAGAAAAATCGTTGATGTACGTATTTTTTGAAACCAATGCCTTAATGAGTCGTCACGCCATGGGTGTGAATTCTGCTGCCCGTACATCTAATGTACTAAATGGGCACGCTGTAGAAGTACTGTTTGAAGGTGCCAACCCTTCCCTTCAGGTAAAGGAAGAACATCCCAATGCGGTTAAATGCAATTATTATTTGGGGAATGATTCCAGTCGTTGGGCAACGAATGTGCCAACTTTTGGAGAAATAATCTATCGTGACGTATATCCAGGTATTGATTTTAAAATGTATGCCTTTCGGGAAACATTGAAATACGAGTTTTTGGTAGCTCCTAATGCAGATGCCTCAAAAATTAAATTGCGTTATCAAGGAAGTAAATCTCTAAAACTGGATGATAATCAACTTTCTGTTGAAACTTCGGTCAACTCATTTAGGGAGCTAAAACCATATACCTATCAGGAGGTCAATAACCGTACTCGCGAAGTTGCGACTAAATACCATCTGGAAGGCGAACATCTGTCATTCGATTTCCCCAAAGGCTATGACCGCACGCAGCTATTGACGATAGACCCTGAATTGGTTTTTTCTACGTTCTCCGGTTCGCTTGCTAATAATTTTGGACATGCGGCTACTTATGATGAACAGGGAAATCTGTATTCTATAGGAACACTTCACTCCTTAGGAGCTTTTCCAACGACGGCAGGTGCTTTTCAGCGTCAGTCGGGTGGAAATGTGGATATTGCATTACTAAAGTTCAGCCCAGATGGCACTAGATTGTTGTACGGAACTTATATCGGAGGAGGCGATGTGGATGTGCCTCACAGCATGATTGTAAATAGCAAAGATGAATTGGTCATTTTTGGAACTACTTCTTCGCAAAATTTTCCAATTACATCGGGGGCTTATCAAACACGTTTTGGAGGAGGAACAGCTGTCGAACCCCTTGGTGGGTTTCAATATTTCAATGGAAGTGACATTTTTGTGTTGAAACTTAATTCAAACGGAACAGCTCTCACGGGTAGTACCCTCGTGGGTGGAAATGGCAATGATGGTATTTGCCGAACGTTTGACTTTACTTTGATAAACTATGGAGATGAATTTAGAGGAGAAGTGGTTGTTGACGATAAAGACAATATTTATGTAGCTTCCTCTACCACCTCCACCAACTTTCCACTTGTCAATCCCATTAGTACTCAATATGGCGGTCGTCAGGATGCCGTCCTGTTTAAGTTGAGTTCAGATCTTAAAACTTTGATAGCCAGTACCTATCTAGGTGGAACAGCCCCTGATGCTGCTTATGGATTGAAATGGGCCCCTTCTGGATCACTTTATGTGACAGGAGTGACACGTAGTGCTAATTTGCCTGCTAAAACAGGGGCTTTCAAAAATGTAATTTCAGGATTAGAAGATGGATTTTTGGCCAAGTTTGCCAATGATAGATTAGAACAACTCACTTATTTGGGTACAGATAGTTCGGATGTTGCTTATTTGGTGGATGTGGATCAGGACGAAAATGTTCATGTCTTTGGCCTAACTCGTGGTCGTTATCCTACTACGACAGGTACTTATGTAAATGCCAATGCAGGACAATTTATTCATACCTTGGATAAATCACTTTCTAAAACCGTATTTTCGACCACTCTCGGTTCGTCTCGTGCACGTCCTGATTTGACTCCAACGGCATTCTTGGTGAACGAATGTGGTAATATTTATTTGTCAGGTTGGGGTGGTGTGGTTAACAGTCGAAATGGTTATAATCCTTACAGTAATACTGTAGGGTTGCCTACGACTTCTGACGCTTTTCGACAAACAACCACGGGAAGTAATTTCTATATTGCCATTTTAGAAAAAGGAGCCAAATCATTGCTCTATGGCACTTTTATTGGTAGCACCGTTTCCAGTACAGATGGTGACCATGTGGACGGCGGCACGAGCCGTTTTTCTAAAAATGGCGTAATATATCAGGCAACTTGTGTATGCCGACAAGCCAATTTCCCTTCTACACCCAACGTTTGGTCTATCAATCGGGGTAGCCAAGATTGTAATAATGCCGCTTTTAAATTTGATATTGATCGCCTTAAAGCTGATTTTGACCCTTACCAAGGCACTACAAAAGGCGTAGTTTCAGGCTGTGCTCCGCTTACGCTTGATTTTGTGAATATCAGCGAAGGGGGAAAAACCTATACATGGGATGTACAAGGAAATAACATTTCACGCGACCCGCTAAAAGCGACTTACACTTTTACTCAACCTGGCGAATACCGAGTGACCTTGCGGGCATTCAATCCATTAGTTTGCCGTGGGCAGGATGTAGTTACTAAAATTATTAAAGTAGGCGTAAGCAAAGCCAAAGCAAGCGGTGACACCACTGTTTGCAGTAACGTTGGTGTGCCGCTCCGTGCTGAAGGAGGTATCAAATATTCATGGACTCCAACCGCAGGGTTGAGCAATCCAAATATTGCGAATCCAATCGCTAAGGTCAGCACAACTACTAATTTTATTTGTACGATTACAGATTCAGCCTGTACAGTGACTCGTAATGTGGCAGTCACGGTAAATAATGACAAAGTAGATTTCAACGCACTTAAAGATACTACGATTTGTAGTGGTCAAAGTGCTGTTCTGACAGCGATGGGTAATGCAACTCGTTTTCGTTGGACTCCTTCGCTTAGCCTAAGCGATTCGGTGGGTACACGAGTCATTGCTAAGCCTCTAATAACAACGACTTATACCGTTGTAGGGCTATATGCGGATGGATGTCTTCCTCAAAAAAGCATCACAGTGAGAATTGATAACAACAAACCTGATTTTCAAGTCTCGCCTGATACTACGATTTGTGCTGGACAAAGTGCTCAATTACTGGTACAAGGAGCAGGAACTTTTCGCTGGTCAGTAGCTCCTACATTGTCTGACACTACCATTAAAAATCCCATAGCTAAGCCTACTCAAACGACAACCTATACCGTTACGGCTACTTATCCAGATGGTTGTAAACCAAGAAAGAATGTGACAGTCACCGTAGAGCGTGGGCCACAAAATGTTAGTTTTGAGGCCGTTCCAACCTATGACTGTGGTCAACCAACAACACTTCAATATGTGAATCGGACGTCGGGCGCTACTCGATATGAATGGGATTTAGGTAATGGCAGCAAATCATTTTCGCCTACACCTACAGCATTGAGTTATGGGCAAAATGGTACTTATCAGGTCACTTTGCGGGCATTCTCTCCACGAGGCTGCGAAAGCTCTGTAACGCAATCGGTGACTGTCTTAAACTTAGATAAGATTCCAAATGTAATTACTCCTAATGGAGATCGAAAAAATGATACGTTTGTTATTGGTGTGCCTAATTCTCAGGTAGAAATTTATAACCGCTGGGGTAAGCGTGTTTTTCTCAGTGAAAACTATATAGACGATTGGGGGAAAGATGTTTTGAATGGGACATATTTTTACCAATTGACTCTTCCAGGTAATATCCAATGTAAAGGATGGATACAGGTGCTTCAATAAAAAAGCGGCCTTCGAGCCGCTTTTTTATTGAAGCTTTATTGCAGTTTAATCATCGCTGCGGCGACCGAGTAATAAACTTGCGTAGTATAATAAATTAGCTAATGCCCCCAAAGCTGCTACTACGTAGGTCATGGCTGCCCACCAAAGGGCATCTTTAGCCATATCATATTCATTTCGATTCACTACTCCTCGTTGTTCTACCCACGCCAATGCGCGACGGCTTGCGTCAAATTCAACTGGTAAGGTTATCAGTGAAAAGAGGGTCACTCCTAAGTTGGCTACTACCAAAATAGTCAATAAAGTAGTACTGACAATACCTTGGTTATAAAAAATGAACCCTCCTATAAACAACATCCCCATATTGAAAATGTTAAGAATATTGCTGCATACTTGCACCACAGGCACCAATGCCGAACGCATCTGCAATGGAGCATACGCCATTTTGTGTTGTACTGCGTGGCCACACTCATGCGCCGCTACTGCCGCTGAAGATACACTTCTTCCGTGATAGACATCAGCACTTAGGTTGACCGTCTTGTCGGTAGGGTTATAATGATCAGTAAGCATGCCTTCTACCTGTGTGATACGCACATCATAAATTCCATTGTCGCGCAGCATTTGGGTCGCGATTTCAGCACCGCTCATGCCGTTCATGAGTCCTACCTGAGAGTACTCCGTAAATTTGCTTTTTAGACGCCATTGAACAAACATTCCAATGGCCATAAATACGAGTCCAATAACAATTAAACCACCCATTTTTTTAGATTTTGTTGATTTTAGGTTGACTTAGTAGATTTTTAAGTAGCATTTGCAGAGCTAAAACTACTTAAAATCAGCAAAATCTACTTAAAATCGCTGTTAATAACTATTTTTAATCTTCTCAATTAAAGAAGTCGTGGAATAACCTTTCACTAAAGGTATGGTTATTACTGCTCCTCCTCTTTCAACGACAAAATCCGCACCAACGATGTTTTCTACTGTATAATCGTCGCCTTTTACCAAAATATCAGGACAAATTGTCTGAATTAGTTCCAATGGCGTAGGTTCTCCGAACAAAATGACAGCATCCACAAACCCCAACGAGGCCATCAATCGGGCGCGGGCATATTCGTTGACGACGGGGCGAAGAGGGCCTTTTAGCTTGCTTACCGATGCGTCAGTATTTAGACCAAGCACCATTTTGTCCCCCAAATTACGGGCTTTTTCGAGATAGTCGATGTGGCCCAAATGAACGATATCGAAACATCCATTGGTGAATACAATTTTTTGACCTTCTGCTTGCCATGCGCGGGCGGCTTGCGCACCTTCTTCCCAAGATAAAATTTTAGCGGCGGAGTTAAACATGAGATTGTTACGTAAAAATGACACAAAAATTGAGAATCTAACCAAGGGACAAGTTATCGGTTATTTGTTATCCGTTTCAATCACGATTAACGTTATCCCACTGCGGTTTTTGGGCTTTTTACGAGGGTGATGATGAACGAAATTCCGCCAAGAATCAGCATCAGAATCATTTGGGTACCGTGGATGTACGTCGCGAGGGCAAGGCCATCTTCTTTTGATAATCCGTAAAGTACCAATGCGCTACTTACCAAAATGTGATAGGGGCCAATACCGCCTTGCACAGGTGCCGACATTCCCAAACCACTCATGATAAGAATCGTAAGCCCTGCCAAGAGGGTAAGGTGAGATGACTCAGGCAACACAAAAAAACATACGTACGAACTAAGCAAGTACATGCTCCAGATAAGAACGGTATGGAACACAAACAGCCACGGATTACGTAGTTTTCTGACGCTCAACAAACCATCAATTAGCCCTAATACAAATCCTTCGATTTTGGCAAAAAGCGAATTTTGACGTAAACGCTCGGCATTTTTTCGATAAAACCACCACACAGCTCCTAAAAAGCCTATTCCTACTACCGCCAAACCTCCCAAAAGGGCTATTCGATTGCTGTCACTTCCTTGTCCCAATCCCAACTTTTCACCAAACAATTCCATGAAAAAATTACTCAAACGCCCAAATTCGAGTACAAATGCAAGGCCAATCAAAAACAAAAGTGTCACAACGTCAAATACACGCTCGGCTACTACGGTACCAAATCCCACGTTAACGGGTACTTTTTCGAGGCGATTGAGCGTACCGCAACGGGTCACTTCGCCCGCCCTTGGAATGAGTTGGTTGGCAAAATAGCCCGTAAAAACGGCCACGGTAGAATCGAACGAAGAGGGACGATACCCAAGTGGTTCGAGGAGCATATTCCAGCGGTAGGCACGGCTCCAAGCAGCAATGATGGTAAAAATCGTGACCAAAATGAGCCAGCTATGGTTGGCATGTTGGAATTTTGCCCACATGGAAGCAATATCCATGTCTTTAAAAACGTACCACATCAACCCACCCGCTACGGCGAGCGAAAGGCAGTATTTGAGAATATTTTTCATCAAGAAACGATTCTATTATTTTCGTCGGGAAAAACGATTTTTGGTTTGAAGGTCTTAGCTTCTTCTTCGGTCATCATTCCGTACGAAATGATAATGACCACGTCGCCAACTTGGGCTTTGCGAGCAGCGGCACCATTGAGACAAATAATGCCCGTATTGCGCTCTCCTTTAATGACATACGTGATGAGCCGTTCGCCGTTGTTGTTGTTAACTACGTGTACTTGTTCGTTTTCCAAGATACCCGCCGCTTCCATGAGGGCTTCGTCGATGGTGATGCTTCCTACGTAGTTGAGCTCGGCTTGCGTTACTTTAACGCGGTGGATTTTTGACTTAAAAAGGGTAACAAACATTGTTGTTTGGATTGTTTTCGCGGCAAATTTCAGTCTAAAAAACTATATTATCAATCAACCGTACTTTTCCAAGGTGGGCTGCAATACACAGCGCAGTTTGTCCTTGAGGTTGTAGCTCAGTAACATCTTGCAGACTGAAAGCATTCACAATTTCAAAATATTCTAAACGAAAAGCGGGTTGTTGAGCAAAGTGTGTCTCCATCCAACCTTTTACTTGGGCGGGAGTTTGCCCAGACGACAGTTGTGATTTGGCAGCGCTTAACCCCGCGTAAATGTGAGGCGCAAGGGAGCGTTCGTCAGGCGTAAGGTTTCGATTGCGCGACGACATCGCCAGTCCGTCCGCTTCGCGAAGGGTGGGGCGGGGGTGGAGCTCTATTTGAAATCCTAAATCAATCATCATGCGTCGTACAACCGCTACTTGTTGTAAGTCTTTTTGACCAAAATACGTGCGGTCGGGCTGAACAATGTTGAATAGTTTAGAGACAACTACGCCCACGCCGTTGAAATGCCCAGGGCGAAATTTGCCTTCCATGACACGTTCTAAATCTCCAAAATCGAAGGTTAAAAGTGACTTTTCTGGATACATTTCTTGAACGGACGGTGCAAAAACTGCGTCGCAACCAACGGTTTGGAGCAATTCACAGTCAGCTTCCAACGTACGAGGATACCGAGCGAGGTCATCGGGGTTGTTAAACTGAATCGGATTGACAAAAATACTGCAAACCGTCAGGTCGTTTTGGGCGTTAGATGCCTCAATGAGCGACAAATGTCCTTCGTGAAGCGCTCCCATCGTAGGGACAAAACCGATAGATTTGCCTTGTGCGCGTTCTGAAGGTAGATAAGAACGAAGGCTGGCAATGGTATGAAAAATGTGCATTCGTATTTTATGATTTTGGCAAAGGTACAAACTCCACTTTCAAATAAGCTCCAGTGGCGTTTGGGTTAGAAACTATCTGAGGCATACCATTGAGGACGTCTAGCGATTGCTTATGAGTGTGTCCCGCCAGAACGCCCAATAGATTAGGTGCATTGAGTACTTCTTTGTAAAAACGTTTTGTTGTGATACTATGCCCTTCTTCGGGCCACCTCACTCGGCGTTCGAGTTCGTAGTTTTTATCAGTTTTTGCACTCCATTCTGGATGTCCACAGCCAAAACTAACGGGTCTTTCGGGAGCATAGAGTGGAATGTGTACTAACAAAACGACAGGTTTTCCAGTGGCTACTTGAGTTTGAAAAAATGTGAGTTGTTCGGGCAAGATTTCATAGGTCGAATTGTCAAGAATTACAAACAGAACATTGTTGATTTCTCGTATGGCCATTAATGGATTTTCGCCCTGATAAAGCGGAGCAAGATGCTTTTTTGTCCAAATATTGCGTAGTTCTGTAGTAGTGCCTGCCATGCCTTCGTAGTGCCAATCGTGGTTTCCTGCTGTATAAACAAAAGGCAGAGAAGAGGCTTTTAATTGCTGACTCACCCAATCTACCGCTGCTTCGGAAGGGAAACTCAAAATGTCGCCAATCAAAGCAATAAGCGCTACCTTTTCGTTTTGTGCAATAGCCAATGTTTGCTGAAAACACGCTTCTGGATTGGTTGGCTCCCCTGTCTGGAAATGCTGGGTTTGATTGTAGGCTTTGGCCATTCGGCTGCTATATGTTCGATAGGGTTCTCCTCGCGCATCATCTCTAAAAAGGTGAGTATCTGAAATAAATAAAATGCTAAAACGCTCACGAATGGCTGCGTTGAAAAACCTAACTCGGTTGTTATCAATGGCAAATGACCCTCGGTTGTTACGTTTAGCCGTAGTATCACTCTCTCCTTTGAGAGCCAAAGGAGTAATGGCAAGAGAAGAAAGCACCTCACGTCTTTTCATAGATATATTCACTTTTGACCAATCACAATAAGCTGTATTAGTTTTTTATAAATCCACTTTCTATTTTCCAACTTTTCTTGTCTGAGCGAAGTTCAAAGTTGCCGCGATCACCCAATCTCAAGACGAGTGGTTTTCCGTTAGCATCTACAAGCGTGGCTCCTTGCGCATCTAATTCATCAATACCATAGAATACCGACAAATCACCAAAATCTTCTATGCTACTGCGATAACTAAAGGCCGTGGCATCAGCATTATTAACCTCGTTTCGGTTTACAGCAATATCAATGGTGTATGTTTGTCCATTTAGTTCGGTGCGAGCATTGCGGATAATAAGGTCAAAATGATTACGTCCATTTTGTGGGATTTTTTCATAATCGTTGCGGTTTTCGCGGGCGTAAGTTCCGTCGGCAATGGACTCCAAGGCTGTCAAAATGGCGATGAAGTTCATCTTGCGTAAATACTGCTTTTCTGGATCGTTTTTATAGCCTCCCGATTCAATCAAGACAAGACTTGTTCCCCATTTGGCGATATTGTCGCCAAACGCACGAGGTTCAAACTCGTCCGAATAGCGGGCTACTTGGTTAGGGACAAACTTCTGCAAATTACGATTCATGCCCACAATCAATTGCATAGCGCGTTCACGAATGGCATTGATGCTCCTTGATTCGTTATACGCGGTAGCGAGAAATGAAATTGCGGCTACTTCCTTGGTATCTCCTACACTGTAACGTGGACTTTGGTCGTGGAGGTTAAATCCAACAGCAGGCTTGAGCGTTTGTTGAAGATGCTTGAGCAATTTTGATTCAGGGCATTGTAGGCGTACCGCATCGCGGTTCATGTCAATTTCTTGGGCCGTGCGGCGCTGCCAACGTTCGACACCGTCGGGATTAAGCATCGGAACAAAATACAACGTACTTTTTTCCAAAAGCTTTTTACGAAGGTCGTCAAAACCATCGTCGCTGGTATTCAGGAAGTTGAAAATATCGAGCAAAGCCATCGTCGCGGTAGCTTCATCGCCGTGCATTTGTGACCAAAGAAGTACAGGAGGCGCGCCTTTCCCGTATTTGATTTGATAAATGCCACGTCCTTCAAACGATTTTCCTGCTTCGCTTACCGCAAAATTAGGGCTCGTTTTGAGGCGTTCGATAAGCGGTACCAAGTGGCGGTGCTTAAACTCACGACGTACGCTTACACTCTTTTCTCGAAATAAATCGTGCGCGTCGAAAAGGCGCTGTGCGAGGTTACTTTGGGCAAAAATGGTTTCAGACATACAAAAAAAAGAAACCACCAATAACAGGTGTTTCATGATCTTAAAGGAGATATTGTGAAAACTCCGCGAAAGTTCTGAACTTTCGCGCAGGTTCGCAAGTATGAACGCTAAATCAGCCATCAGCCCATGAAAATGAAATTGTTAATCATTGTGTTGCTATTGATAGGGCTTGAACTCCGAAGCCAACGCCCCACCAGCTTTCTTGAACTTAAATTTGAGGTCCCCAACCTCAAGTACACCCCTCTGATAGACTGGGAAAATTACCAATTTACGGCCCGCGATGTCCCCATTGATAGCAGCCACTTTTTGCGCGTAGGCGTACCCATCGAGCGCTCGCAGGTGGTGTATGTTCATTACATGGATACCACCAATCGCACCTACATCTACCGTTTTTTCTTGCCCAAAGGCGATACACTCAAAGGGCAGGAAGTCAAAGGAAAGTTTGCATTTGAAGGTAAAAGCAAAGCGGCGACCATCAACCGTTTTTTGTACCAGCAGGGGGTATTTGGTGGGGATTCTTTGATGCAGCGGCCGTTGATGCAAAAAGTTTCTACCGACATTTATACCAAATTGATGCAAGATTTGGCCGAAGAAGGTTGGGAGCGTTACAAGGCAACACAAGATACCTCCGACAGGGGTCAAAATGCTTTTGTAAGAGCAGCCTTAGAAGCGCAGTATTACGAGCGTACTAAGTTTTTTGTCGCCACCAAAAATTGGACGGACGCCATGTTTGAGGAGTACCGCAAAGGGCATGAACCCCCTTTTATGTCGTCGGAGGTATATCATCCGCCCTTGCGTATTTTACCTTTTGAGGACGCGGTGCTGTCGTTGGATTATCAACAATGTTTGTTAGAGCATATTCAAAAAGACATTACACCTCTGCCAGATTTGTACGAGGTAATGACAGAGTTTTACAACGTACTCGACCGCCAATTGTCTCATTTGCCAGTTACGCGCGAAACGCTCTTGACGTCGTTGTTGCTGTGGAAAAGAGATTATCCCCGCAAATACGAGATTATCACCCGCTTTGAACGGGATTTTCCAAATTCGAAGCGTCTCAAAGAGTTGAAGTACGAGTTTTGGAAAAATCAGAAGCCTGTTTCTGGAATCTCCATGCCTTCGTTGCCCCTTTTGACGGTGGACAGCAACCAAGTTTTTTTACCAACCCTTGCCAAAACCTCCCATTCGCTGCTCTTGATTTGGAATACGTGGGAAGATGGCTGCGAACTTGCGTTGGCTACTTGGGCAGCTTTGGTACAAAAATATAC
>JBDHXS010000014.1:0-25849 GCA_039810845.1 Runella sp.
CCCAAGCCACTGATGGGAAAGCCTTTGGTCCAAAGCATGGTAAGACCGCGAGCGACGGTCAACATGGCCAACGTAGCTACAAACGAGGGTACTTTGAAGCGGGTAATGACAAAACCGTTGAAAAACCCTAACAACGCGCCCGTCAGAACTCCCGCTAAAGAAGCCCCCAAAAGTGTGAATCCGATGTAAAGATTTTGAGAAGGCAGTTCGATGCCCATTTTAAACAAACCCGCCGTAATCGCCCCGCATAATGCCAAAACCGAACCCACCGATAGGTCAATTCCTGCCATCAGCACCACGAGGGTCATGCCCACCGACAAGCAAATGTTGACGGAGATTTGGCGAAGAACGTTCCAAAAATTAGAAACTGTGAAAAATTTGTCGGACAACAACCCGATGATGAGGCACAAAACGAAGAGTGCAATCAGGGGTTGTAGCTTGGATAAACGTTGTTTCTGGGATTCAAGGGTTGTTTGCATTGTATGTATGTGCGAAATGCTTATTATCCGTTAAAAATTAATCTCTATGATTCTGGGGGCACTGAGTTTCGCAGAGTTTGACACGGAGGTCCACAGGGTATTTTTGCTTCCTCTGAGCAACTCTGAGAACTACTTTGTGTCACTCTGTGTCCCTAACTTTGAACAACGACGTTCGAAATTGCTGCTTTTAAAAGTTTGTCTTCGGTGGCATTTCCGATGGGTGTTTCGAGGGTCAATGTTCCTTCTGACAGCACTAAAACTCGGTCCGAAACCGCAAAGATTTCGGGCAGCTCAGACGAAACCATCAAAATCCCCAATCCCGACGCCGCCAACTGAAGTATCAATTTATAAATCTCGCTTTTGGCGTGTACGTCAATCCCACGCGTAGGCTCGTCGAGGAGCAGAATTTTGGGATGCGTGGCCAACCATTTTCCCAAAATCGCCTTCTGTTGGTTTCCGCCGCTGAGGTTTTTAATCAATTGCCCCGACGACGAGGTTTTTATTCCTAATTCTTGGATGTACTTGGTCGCCAATTGCGCCTCGGCTTGGGTGTTCAGTACGCCATTTTTCTCAACATGGTATTCCAAAGACGCCAAGCTGATGTTTTGTTTTACATCCATGATGGGCACAATGCCATCTCGTTTTCGGTCTTCGGGCACCAACGCCAATCCTGCTTTTACGGCCTCAACGGGCGAGGTAATTTTTACTTCTTTGCCCTCAATGTGCACCGTACCCGTGGTTAAGGAAGGATGTAGGCCAAACAGTGCCTCAAAAAGCTCCGTTCTCCCCGCTCCCATCAGTCCAAAAATACCCAAAATTTCACCCCGTTTGAGCGTAAACGACAGGTTATCAAGCACCAGTTCAGGGCGTTTGGTCGAGCGTTTGAGCGAAAAATGTTGGACGTTCAGAAGTTCCTCTTGAGGCACCGACAACGCAGGTTTTTGGTGCACAAAAATCTCCCGCCCTACCATTTTTTGAATCAATTGGTCGTGATTCATGCCCGCCATTTCACCCGACTCAATCGACTTGCCATCGCGCAGCACAATGTAGCGGTCGGCAATCCGAAATAGCTCGTCGAGCTTGTGCGAAATGTAGGCAATGGTTTTATTTTCTTGCTTCAACTCATTGATGATGTCAAACAAGGTCTCCACTTCTTGGTCGGTAATGGCCGAAGTGGGTTCGTCCATGATAATCACTTGAGGATTGAGCAACAGTGCTTTAGCGATTTCAACCAATTGTTGTTGTCCTACTTTCAACTCATTAATTTTTGTTTCAGGAGCAACGTTGAGCTTGAGTTTTTGGAGCAACTCCGTGGTCGTTTGGCGCATTTTTTTCTTGTCCAACGTCCCCCAAACCGTCTCAATTTCTTGCCCCAAAAAAATGTTTTCCGTGATGCTCAGGTACGGAATCAGGTTGAGTTCTTGGTGAATGATGGCAATTCCTGCTTCTTGGGCTTCTTTGGTATTAGCAAAACGGACGGGACGGCCATTCCACAGGAGTTGCCCTTCATAGGTTGGATAGACGCCCGAAAGAATCTTCATCAACGTGGACTTTCCCGCGCCATTTTCCCCCAAAATGGCATTGACTTTGCCCTCGTGGAGTTCGAGGCACACATTGTCGAGGGCTGTGACACCCGAAAATCGCTTAGTGATGTTTTCGGCAACTAACATATAAAACCTATTGCGGTAATTTATTTTAACGACGCAGGGACAACCTCAATCTCGGTCAAATTCAGGTGCTCTTTGTTGAGTGCAATCGCCCCCGCAAACTGCACGGTATCCCCTACTTTGGCTTTGGGACGAAACGGAAATACCACCGACGCCCGAATGAGCTTATTGAGTTCGGACGAGACGTTGTTGATGTCGGCCGTTTTGGTAAATCTTGTAATGTCAAACTCCCCCGAGGCATCCCGCAAAGCATTGCCGTAAATAAACTCCATGGCAAGCGTCAACTGCTGTTTTGGGGTCTGAATCGTCAGGTCATTTTCATTGATTTTGGTAATGGTTCCTTGACCTTTTACCAAAAAATAACGGATGTTACCAATCGCCGTCGCGTGCGAATAAGTATCAAACGCCTTGTTTTTATCGGTCGAAAGCAAGGTTGTCAGTTCGTCAATATCAGGGGCGGTAGCCAGTTTAGGCGTAAGCTGTTTTTCCAAAAAGGTTTTGGCAAAAGCGGCGGCATCAAACTTCCCCGAAGCCTCGGCTTTCACTTCGTTCAACTTCCTAAAATACACCGAATTGTACGCCAATAGCAGCACCACAACGCTCCCAATTCCGTACTTGAGCCACGGCAGCGTTTTATTGTTCTTTTTTTCCAAAAGCGGCATAGTTTTCGATGTTCTTTTTGGTGACTAATTCAACAGCTACGGGTAGTTTTTGGGCAAATTCACGTTTGCCTTTCAAATATTCGTCGGCATAAATGGCAGCCGTTTGGGCCATTACTTTCGGAAACTGCATCCCCGTCGCCACAATTTTTCCGTCCTTAATCGCCGAAACCACGTCATCGGCCCCGTCGAAACCAAATACTTTTACTTTGCTGGCTTTTCCCGCTGCCGCAAGGGCTTGGTACGCGCCCATGGCCATCGCATCGTTGCCACAAAAAACGGCGTCGATGTTGGGATTGGCCTGTAAAATCGACTCCATGACGTCCATGGCCTTATTTCGGTCAAAATCAGCACTTTGTTGCGCCACCATTTTGAGGCTTGGGTAATTATCCACCACGCTGTGAAACCCTTGCGAACGCGCCCAAGTGTTGTTATCTCCCACCAGTCCAAGCAGCTCAACGTACGTTCCTTTTTTATTGGTTTGTTGCACAAAAAGCTTGGCCAATTCTACACAACCCGAATAACTATCCGACAAAATCTGCGACGTAGCGGCATCGGTGGCGTTGATTTCGCGATCCATACAAAACACAGGAACGCCCGCGGCTTTGGCTTTGCGCACATTTACAACCGAGCCTTCGGCATCGGTAGGGTTAAACAAAATGGCACTGTAACCCGACACCAACGCATTTTCAAAGTGGTCGGATTCCAAAGCAGTGTTGTTTTGAGAATCAAAAATTTTGGTTTCGTAGCCCAGTTCTTTAGCTTTGGCGGCGGCATTGTCGGCCAAAAATACAAACCAAGGGTTGTTGAGGGTCGAAATGATAATCGCCATCTTTTTCGGGGCGTTTGAATCTTTTTTCTCCGAACAACCAACAAGTAGCATAAACAGAAAAAAGCCCCCTAATCGAAGCATAAGCCATGCAGTACTTTTTTCGGACACAGAGTTTCTCGGAGTTTGGCACGGAGTCACACCGAGGCTTGTTTGCTGATTAGCGTTCCTTAATTGTCTTTGGTGAAACATATCATCATTTTTTAAGGAAAAACAGTCACAATTACCCGTTGATAACGCGTCAGGGCAGGCGTACCATTATCGGTGACAGCCAACACAATATGGATAGTTTCGGGTTGGGTCACTTTGGGGGCGACAAACGATGTCTCCGCTTTCTTGCGGTCGGTGAGCTGAATACCATTTTTATTTCCGTACGTCCCAGGTTCGGCATAATACATCCAATCATAACGCAAACTATTGCCGTCGGGGTCGGTGCTGCCTTGGGCACTCAATTGTACTTTTTCTCCGCTTTTTGCTTTGAGCAAGTTGGCATGGCCCAATTTCGCCACGGGCGGGTGATTTGCTTCTTTGTAAGGCTTTACGCACCAGTCCATTCGGGCCGCAAAATCGTACTGATACGCTTCGCGCCAGCGCCAAATTGTCGCCTGATTTCCAGTATGATAGACACTGTCAGCGCCCAAGACTTCGTCCACGGCGTCGGCCCACATGGGGCGGGTTTCGGGTTCGTAAAACCATTTTTGGGTACGTGGGGTATAAAACTCATAACGCCCACCCCAGTTACCCCAATTGGGATGCTCGGGGTCGCTTAGGCCGTTCTCCATTAAGTATAAAAACGTAGGGGTATCGCCTTCCATCAAAAACTTCACGGCAGGGTATTCCTCGCCCAACGGCCCGTGATTTTTGCGGATGTGCTGCTCCAACCAAGGATTATCAACAATGCTAAAATTCCCTCCCGAAAAACGTCCGTGAAATTTATCGCCGCTGATGCCCGTCCACGTAGAATAGTGGTACGCACCGTTGGCGTGAAACCCTGGACTCGCGATGTAAAACAACTGCGGGAAGTTTTTGCGAATCCACGGCCCCGTATCGTCTTGGTCGGAAATGGTATAAACCCGAAGTTTGGCCACAAACTTAGCCACTTCGTCGGGCGTGCGGGTCATTTTTACTTTCCAAAGGGCTTGCGCGAGGCAATTGGCACCGCCCCAAACGGGTATCCATAGCGGGCGCGGGTCGGCTTTATCGGCCTGACGGATAATCCATTCGGAGCCTTCTGAATCCTTTCCTTCGCCAATGGCTTCCATACCAAATTTAGGCAGGCCTGATTTGATAATGCTCAACAAATAGCTGGTTTCGGGAAAACCTTTTTCGTGTAAAAGCAGGTTGCTACGCACTTTGTCATAGGCATTGACAATCTTCCGAATGCTTTCGGGAGCGACGCGCTCGCGTTGGTGAACGGAGGTCGTGGCGACGATGCCCTCAATGTCCCATTGGTTGGAATAAACCAAAAACCGCACCATCGACTCGGTGTCATCGGGTTCGTTTTCGATGTCGGTCAGCACCAATACGCGCCTTTTTTCGGGGGTTTGAGCGTAGAGTTGCAACGTTAGCAACAGGGTCAATAGTAACAAAAGGCGTTTCATGTCAAGGTGTTTAGGAGTGTTTTTACTCGTGAGGCAATCCCACTTTCCGAAATTCCGTAATGATTCAAAATTTCCACTTGTGAGCCCGTAACGGTGTATTCGTCGGGGATGCCGAGAATATCAAACGGTTTGTGGTAACGATTTTTCAGCAACCACGACGCGCACGCTTCACCCAAACCACCGTTCACGCTATGTTCTTCTACGGTCAGGATGGCTTTACATTCAAGAGCAAGTTCGGACAATAATTTTTCATCCAAAGGCTTGATGGTGTGCATACTTACTACCGTGGCTTCGATTCCATTTTCAGTCGCTAATTTTCGGGCGGCTTGTAGTGCTGGAAACACCGTTTCGCCATTGGCAATAATGGCCACGTCGCTCCCCCGTCGAATTACACGTCCTTTGCCGATTTGGAAAGTTGTTTCGCCTGTCTCGTCCAACAAAGGCATGGGTTTCTTGCCAAAACGCAGGTAATACGGCTGCTCCGATGCGGCCACTTGCTGTACTGCCTGAGTGGTTTCAAAGCTATCGGCAGGGACAACAATAGTCATGTTATGGATGGCACGAAGCACTGCAAAGTCGTGCAAACTATGGTGCGTCGAGCCCAATGCGCCGTAGCTCACACCCGCGCTGATTCCGATGAGTTTCACGGGGTTATTGGAGTAGGCCACGTCATTTTTGATTTGTTCCAGCGCTCGTGCGGTTAAAAAACAAGCAGGAGACACGGCAAATACTTTTTTTCCCGCCGAGGCCAATCCCGCTGCCATGCCTACTAAGTTTTGTTCGGCAATGCCTACTTCTACAATTTGCGCGGGGTATTTTTTACCAAACGGCACCAATTTCCCCGACCCACGCGAATCGCTGGTAACGACCACGATGTTGCGGTCGGTCGCGGCCAATTCTTGCAGTGTTGCGGAAAACACGTCTTGATTGGCAGCCCCCGTACCCCCAATGGGGGCTTTTAGTATTTCATTACCCATTTTATTTTAAGTGGCAAGCCACTGTTATCCGTTAATTATTATTCATTAAACAACTGATAAACAACTAATTAATATAGTTTAATTTTAAATTCCCCCATCGGGGGTTAGGGGGCTTAGTTCCTGCATTGCTATTTTATATTGCTCCTCGGTCGGGACACCGTGGTGCCATTTGAGTTCGTTTTCCATAAAACTCACTCCTTTACCTTTCACCGTATGGGCTATCATCACGCTCGGCTTTCCCTTTTCAAATGGCAAAGCGTCAAAAACTTCTTTTAGGGCAACAACATCGTTGCCGTCCACATGGCGCACCGCCCAGCCAAAACTCTCAAATTTTTTGTCCAACGGCTCGGTATTACACACATCTTTGGTCGGCCCCGTGATTTGCAAACCATTCAAGTCCACAATCGCGCAAAGGTTATCCAACTTATAATGCGCTGCGGTAAGTGCCGCTTCCCAGTTAGATCCTTCGGGTAGTTCGCCATCACCCATCAATGTAAAGACGCGATAATCGCGGTTATCCATTTTTGCCGCCAAAGCCACGCCCGCACTCATCGGAAGGCCATGTCCCAACGCCCCCGTATTTTGCTCAACTCCATTTACTTTGCGCGTGGGATGCCCAATGTAGTGCGACTGGTATTTGCAGAGTGTTTCAAGGTCCGACTCTGGGAAAAAACCTTTGTCGGCCAGCACCACAAACAACGCCTCCACGCAGTGCCCTTTGCTCTGAATATAGCGGTCGTGGTCGGGTGAAGTGAACGTTTCGGGCGAAACATTGAGCACTTCGTTGTACAACACATTCAGAATATCAATGCACGACAACGATCCTCCCGTATGCCCCGCCTTGGCTTTGTAAATGTATTTGAGGATGTTACGGCGGTATTCTCGTGATTTTAGTGATAAGTGATGAGTGATGAGTGATGAGTCATCGGTCAGCAAGGAATTGTGCAGAGTAAGTGTTACGTCTTTTGTAGCTTCCATTCTTTATTTATCACCTTTAAGGTTTTTCTTTTTAGTAAGAATCGAACTTCTTATCATTTTCATTATCTCTTCTGAGTCCTTGTAAAGAGAATCATGTTCGAGGGGAGTGATATAATCAGTTTTTAACAAAATTTCCAACCAGTACTGAGTCTCACCGATTTCTTTTTGAGCCACTCCCAGTTTATGAATAAAATCCACCCCAGACTCTGCATTAACAGCTTCTCTAACCATTGCCCCAGGATTTGTCCCACATCTAAGAATTTGCTTACTCAACACATATTCATTCTTTTGCAATGTCAGATATTGATACAGCCGTACAATTCTAATGGCAAAATCGGTTGATTTCACTCTCAACGGGCTCTCCATATTTTTGTTAGTTATGGGTTGTAAGAGATGAATTATAAGTGATGAGAGATGAGTTGAAAGAGATGAGAGTGTGGGGTGAGGAGGTCCTGAGGAAGTAACTTTCTCATCACTCCTCTCTCATCACTCATCACTAATCTCTCCTCTCTCATCACTAAATCCTCATCGCTAAATATGCTGATAAACCTCCCAACCCATGTAATTTTCCAGTGCTTCTTTTAGAATGTCCGCTGTTTTTGAGGCGTTCATCACGACGTGGTGTTCAAAGCCATTGCGACAAACGTATTTCATTAACCCCTGCAAATCAGGAATTTGAGCTACGGCGCGGTTTCCAAATGTCGTAAGTGGGTCGTTGGTTAAATCGCCTTCACCGATGTACGCCTTGATGATGCCTTTCGGGTCGTCGGTGCTGATGCGCCCGTAGGTCAGCGGCATGGCAGGCGTGCGACCATCCAAAGCCCCGTACGTATTTTCAACCCCTACCGAAGTACCCAAAATCGGCGCATTACTTATCTGAATATCAGGTAAAAACGACTTCGCCCAGTTTCCACAGTGGAAAAGCACGCATTTGTTTTCGTCGTTGGCGTAGTTGTTGTTCCAATCTACCAACGCACTCGGTGAGCCCGATGCCAACTGCATAGCGTACATGCTCAATGTTCCCGTTACATCCACCTCACACGCACTTGGGAGCATGTTTTCGCTCATGATACTCATGCTTGTGCAGACGTTGCAACCGTAATTTTGTTGCAGGCTCGTCCAGCACTGAATAGCGGTGGCATCGAGGACATTTTCTTCCATGATTTCCTTCAATACCACGTCCAACTTGGCGATTTGAAGCATCGCTTCGTTGGGAGTTTTGCCTTTGGGCGCGTAGGCATTGATGGATTCTAAATGTTGTTTTACGACGGCGCTTTCGGCCGTCAATTTATTGGCGCGACCAAGAATCTCCGAAAGGTCAAAGGTCGTTACCGTAATACCGTTTCGCTGAAGGATTTTCTCAGAATAGCGTACCGTGTTAAACGCCCCAGGCCGTGCCCCAATGGCGCCAATACGCACATTTTTCAATCCTTTCACCACGCGACAAACGGCCACAAAATCCATCAAATCTTTCTGAAACTCTGCCGAAGAAGGCGAGCTAACGTGCTGACTTGTAAGGGTGTATTTAATGCCGTATTGGTATAAATTATTGCAAACCGAAATCTTCCCGCACCACGAATCGCGGCGATTGACGACGTTCATTTTGCTCAAATCATCAGGATAGGCCTGAATCAACACAGGCACGTTCAAGTTGGCTAACTTCAGCGTATCTGCCACGCCTTTTTCATCACCGAAGTTGGGTAAAAGCACCAAAATACCACTGATTTCTTCGCGGTGGGCTTTGAACAAATCGGCACATTTTTGCGCTTCTTTAAACGTCTCTACCCCACCCAGTTTGGTGTCGTTGCTATCCAAAAGGATAGGAGTAAGTTTCAATTTTGCAAAAACATCAATGATTTCGGTTCTTGCTTTTTCTACCAAGCTGTCGGGAAAAAAATCGCGGTTTCCGATGATGATACCAATACTTGCCATTTTCTATAAATTCTTTTTAAATGAGGTTGATTTTGTCTCTTATTTCGCAATAATCACTTCAATATCATTTTGCTTAAAAAGCTGTAAATGAGCGTCTTCGATGCCATTATCAGTAATCAAATAATTAATCAGCGACAACGCTCCAAGGCTTGCAAAGGCGCTTTTTCCCACTTTGCTCGAATCTGCGACTAAGTAGGTGGTTTCGGCGGCGTCAATCATCGCTTTTTTTACCACTAAGTCGCTGATACTCGGGTAAGTAAGTCCCGCTTTTAACGAAATTCCTGCCGTGGCTAAAAACAGTTTTTGGACATGAATTCCTTTGAAAAAATCGGCGGCTTTCTGCCCCGTCAGCGATAAGGTTGGCGGTTTAAACTCACCTCCTGTTAGAATCACTTCAATGTTTTGTTCCGCTCCCAGCATCAAGCCAATGTTCATGGCATTAGTGATAACTGTCAGGCGGCGGTTTCCTTTGATTTTTTTTGCGATTTCGGTCGTTGTACTTCCCGAATCCAAAATGATCGTATCCCCATTGTCAATATAGTCGAGGCAGGTGGCCGCAATGATTTCTTTTTTATCCATGTTTTCTTGGTGGGCCAACGAAAACGAACTCACCTGTTCTCTAACACTTTTCAAATACGCCCCTCCGTGCTCGCGCACTACAATCCCCTCTTTTTCAAGCTTTTCTAAATCTTGCCGAATCGTCACTTCGGTTACTTTGAACAAGTGTGCTAAATCCACCACTTTGGCAGAGCCGTCCTCGTACAACAGCTCTAATATTTTTTCTCTTCTTTGATTTGGAAGCATTTTGTTACTTTTTAAGGAATTTGAACAGATAGTTTCTCTCCAAAGAAAAGAAATAATAAGAAAACAAAAAAGTAATGTCACAAGCAAAAAAGCCATTACTGGGTACATTACTTGGAAAAAACTCCGCCACAAACATAAAACAAAAGAAACAAAAAGAAAATAATCGAAATATAATTTTTATTTTTTCTTTTGTTAAAAATAAAACTTTTCCAATATTTTATTGATTCTCATCTTAATACCCGAGGCATAAAATAAGTCAATAGCTTGTTTTATTTTTATTTTTTACAACAAAAAGTCAAATATTACTCGGTAGGGTATAGATTGTACTTTTAAAAGAAACCCTAAAAGCCAACTTTCGTTTTCTTTTGTTTTATCAGGATAGTTCATAACAGCTAAGGATACAGCCTGTACTACATTTGCCCTACCTATTTATCACTTTTCAGCTAAACAATTGGATTTATAACAGTAAAAAACCCTCATCATGAAACCATTTCTATCCTTAAATCTTTTAAGGTGTCTTTCGTTTGTTTTGTTTTTATTTTACTATGCTCCCATATTGGGGCAAACGAACGCCATCTTACTAAAAGGCAAAATTCTGGATGAAGCAGGAAAGTCTGTCCCTGGCGTATCAGTAGTTGTCAAATCTTCTACGATAGGCACAATTTCTGGTGCAGACGGCACTTATTCGCTCTCAGTCCCCGACGATGCCATTTTGGTCATTAGTGCCATCAGCTACGAGTCACAAGAAATCACTGTCAATCGGCGAACGAACATTGATATCATACTCAAACCCTCCAGCAAGCTGCTAAATGAAGTGGTGGTAGTGGGTTATGGTACGCAAAGTAAAAAAGCCGTAACGGGAGCCGTTCAAACCCTCAATACCAAAGAGTTACAAGACATTCCTGTCGCTCAAATGACGCAGAAACTACAAGGAAAACTTGCAGGGGTACAGATCCTTCAAACCACGGGCCGCCTTGGTGAAGGAATGTCGGTCAGAATACGCGGTCAGGCTTCTATCACCGCTGGAAATCAGCCTTTGTATGTGGTGGACGGCTTTCCAATTACGGGCGACATCAACGTTCTCAATCCCGACGAAATTGAGAGCATTAGTGTCTTAAAAGATGCCGCCTCTACCTCTTTGTATGGCTCCCGTGCCAGCAATGGCGTGGTGATGATTACAACCAAACGCGCTAAATCTGGGCAAACTTCAGTCAATGTGAATGCATTTTATGGCCTTCAAAAAATCCCAGAACGCGGCATTCCTGAACTGATGTCGGCCCGTGAATGGGCACAATTCCGCAAGGATATTTACCTCGAAAACAACCGCGCCGTTCCCGCTGAATTTCAGAACCCTGAGCAGTATGGAGAAGGAACTAACTGGTATCGGCTCATTACCCGAACGGCGCCTATTCAAAGTTATAGCGTTTCGTTAACAGCTGGTAAAGAAAAACTTAGCACTTCGGCTGTAATGAGTTTTTTCAACCAAGACGGCGTCTTGATAAACTCAAACTACAAGCGTTTCAATGCACGTATCAATACCGAATACACACTCAACGACAAGGTAAGAATGGGGTTAAACGTTGCGCCTGTTTTGGCCGTAACCACAGGACGCCCCACCGATGGCGGCCCTTTTACCTCGGGTAGCCTTTTTACCAGCGCCTTGGTTTCCTCGCCTTTGGCACCTGCCATTAACCCTGACGGGACTTTGCCCGTCACAGCCGTTTCGCCTGGTACTTTACCCAACCCCAACTGGTATCGTGTGGCCAAAGAAGCCGATGCTACCACCAAAAACAACCGTTTGTTATCTACGGCATTCTTAGAATACGAGGTACTCAAAGGTCTTACCCTCAAAACCACGTTGAATGCCGAAGTAGGACAGGTATTGTTTAGCAATTTTGTCCCTTCGACCTCAGCCGCCGTTAACCAGGCCGTCCCTCGTGCTTCGGGTGATTTAACCCTCAACAATAACCAATTCACCTCTTGGCTTTCTGAAAACACCGCCACTTACAAAAACTCCATAGGAGAACACGATTTTGAGGTATTGGGTGGATTTTCAGCCCAGCGTTTTCGTGGTGACATGAGCAATATCACTGCCACCAACTTTCCCAATGATGTAGTACGAACGTTGAGTGCCGCTACAACGTTTACCCCCACAAGCGACATTCAAGAATGGAGTTTATTGTCGTACTTAGCTCGTATCAATTACAATTATAAAGGCAAATATTTCCTCACAGCAGCCATTCGCCGCGATGGTTCGTCGCGCTTTGGATCTGATAACAAATGGGGGAATTTTCCCTCTGTTTCAGCGGGTTGGATTGTCTCAGACGAGAATTTCATGTCGAATGTAAAGGCTATTTCGTTGCTCAAACTTCGAACGAGCTTTGGTGAAACAGGCAACAATAATATAGGAAATTATACGTACTATGCCAACGTAAGCGCCTCAAATTCAGGAAGTACCAACAACTATGTTTTCAACAATGCCCTCGCCGCAGGCAATGCTGTAACCACCTTGGCCAATGCTACTTTGGGCTGGGAAAAAACGCGCCAGTTCGATATTGGATTTGATTTAGGCGTACTCAACAATCGCCTTACGTTTGGCTACGATTATTACACCAAAACGACCGATGGGTTGCTGTTCAACGTCCCTGTTCCTACCTACACGGGTTATGCCAACTTCATTGCTAATATTGGAAAAATCAAATTCTGGGGTCACGAATTTACGGTAAGTTCACAAAATATGGTAGGCGCTTTTACGTGGAATACCGATTTCAACATTTCGTTTAACCGCAACATTGTTCAACAACTCGGCACTGCCAATGCTTCCTTGGGAGGAGGTACCAGTCGCAATATTACCAAAGTGGGTCAGCCAATCGGAATGTTGTGGGGCTACGTTTTCGACGGTATTTATATGACCAAAGCCGATTTCGACGCCTCCCCTAAGTTCCAAACCTCCAATGTTGGAACGGTTAAAATGAAGGATGTCAATGGCGACGGTGTCATTACAGTGGATGACCGCACCATCATCGGAAATCCTAACCCCGACTTTATATTTGGCATCACAAACTCTTTCTCTTACAAAAAGTTTGATTTATCTATCGTAGCGGCAGGTTCAGTTGGCAACGACATCATGAACACTGCTTTGGAATATACTGACAACTTAGACGGCGTATTTAATGTCAACAAAGCGGCCACTCGCCGTTGGAAATCAGAACAAGATCCAGGCGACGGCCTTTATCCTCGCACGTTGGCGGGTACGACGGGACTTTTCCGCAACGCTAACTCTAATTGGGTGACGGATGGTAGCTTTTTAACCATTAAAAACATCGCCTTGGGCTACAATGTCCCCCTCAAAGAGCGCAAACACATTCGTACGCTGCGTTTATACGCAAGCATTCAGCAGGCGCTGGTATTCACTAAGTACCAAGGCTCTAACCCTGAAGTAAACACAGGCGGCGCTGACCCATTGCAACAAGGACTTGACCAAGGTGCTTACCCAGTACCACGGACGTTCACTTTTGGAGTAAATCTTGGCTTGTAACCATGGTCAGACCTGCTATCACCTCAAACACAACACAAAATATGAAAACGAATAAACTATGGATAGGCTGTCTTTTGTTGTTGACGATGAGTTCGTGCGACAAAAGTTTTATCGAAATTCCCCCCAAAAACTTTATTAGTTCATCCAATTTTTTCCAAACCCAAAACGACTTTATACAAGCAGTCAATGCTACGTATGCACCTCTCCGTAACGTCTATAATAGCGCCTACATCATGGGTGAGATGCGCTCCGACAATACGCACTATATTTTTAACAGCTCCAACCGTGGGAATTTAGTTCGGGAAGAAATTGCCGATTTTGTGGACAATCCCACGGCTGCCCCAACCAGCGAAAAATGGACATCTAACTACCGTGTCATTGCCTACGCCAACGAAGTATTGCTCCGAATAGACGCGGCAACCATCGACGAAGCAGTGAAGAAAAACCTAAAAGGCCAAGTACTGTTTCTCAGGGCATTAGCGTATTTCGACTTGGTACAATATTTTGGCGACGTACCATTGGTATTAAAACCCACATCGGGCAGTGCCGATGAAATCATTGGAGTACAATCAGCCTTGACACGTACACCTAAAACCGACGTGTATGCCCAAATCGTCAAAGATGCCAAAGAAGCTGCAACCTTATTGCCCAACAAACTCACCCAAGAGAAAGGGCGAGCCACGATCGGTGCCGCCAAGACCCTCCTGGGCAACGTCCACATTGTGCTCAAACAGTGGGCAGAAGCCGAAAGCGTCCTCAAAGAAGTGGTAAGCTCGGGACAATATTCGCTGCTTCCAGACTATGCTTCAGTATTTAGTCCTGCCAATAAAAACCACGCCGAATCAATTTTTGAAGTACAATATTTGCAAGGGAATTTGGGACTACAAAGCTCATTTGGTTATGTTTTTGCCCCAAATCTGACCAATTTAACGCCACTCGTTGGTTTCACGTTCAACAATCAAAGCATTGGAGGATGGAACATCCCCACCGACGATTTGGTGGCGGCTTACGAAACTGGCGACAAGCGTAAGGCAGCTTCCGTCGTAGAGGGCTATACCGAAAGTGGCAAATTTGTAGCACAGCCTTTTATCAGAAAATACTTCAATTTGCCCTTTCCTACCCCCAACGGCTCTTCCCCCAATAACAACGACAATTGGCCTGTGTATCGCTATGCCGAAGTATTGCTCATGTTAGCAGAATCATTGAACGAACAAGGAAAATCAAGTGAAGCATTGCCACACCTCAACGCCATCAGAATCCGAGCAGGTTTATCGGCCACGACAACTACCAACCAAGCCGAGCTTCGCGAGTTGATTCTAAAAGAAAGGCGAATCGAATTGGCTTTTGAAAACAAACGTTGGCTGGATTTGGTGCGTACGGGCAAGGCCATCGAAGTGATGACAGCCTACGGCACTAAGCTAAAAGCCAGTGGAAAGTACCCTAATTTATTGACCTCTTCTTACAACGTCACTCAAAACCGACTGCTTTTCCCCATTCCTTTTAGTGAAGTACAGGTCAATCCGAAATTGGTACAAAATCCAGGATATTAAGGTTTGAAGGGCATTAACGCAACCCTCATTTTTTAGATAGATGATGAATTGAATAGAACTAAACGAAAGCTTTGACTTTCGTTTAGTTTCGATTTCAGGACGGCTCAGGACGGAACTATGAAACCCCTATTTTACATTTGCTCCACCTCATGTAGTATTTTTTAAGTAAATATTTACATTTTTCAGCGACAAATCAACACATCATGAACCCTTTTCTACTTATAAAACGAACGAAACACTTCTCTTTGTTTTTTCTTTTACTTTTGTTTTGTTTCGCTCAAGTTTTTGGCCAAAACAAACCAATCACGGGAAAAATTACCGACGAAACAGGCAAGCCCGTTCCAGGGGTTTCGATTGTGGTAAAATCAACTACAACGGGAACTATCTCAAACGCCGAAGGCGCTTACAGCCTCGCTGCTCCCGAAAACGCTACGTTGGTTTTTAGCTCAGTGAGTTATGAAACGCAGGAAATCGGCATTAATAAGCGCTCAATCATCAACGTTTCGTTGTTGCCTTCCAGCAAAATCTTGAACGAAGTTGTTGTCGTGGGTTACGGTACCCAAAGCAAACGTGCCGTAACGGGCGCCGTTGTTTCTATCAACAATAAGCAATTTCAATACCGTTCGTTTAGCAACGTGCCGCAGTCTTTGGCGGGGCAAGTGGCGGGAGTCAATATTTCCCAAGCCCAAGGTGCTCCAGGCTCATCGCCATTCATTAAAATTCGCGGGGTAAGCTCCATTACTGCTGGGACAAACCCGCTGTTGGTGGTTGACGGTGTACCTTTGGAAAACTTCAACCTCAACATGATTAACCCGCAAGACATTGAGTCGGTAGAAGTGCTAAAAGATGCTTCCTCGGCGGCAATTTATGGGTCGCGCGGATCGAGCGGGGTAGTGATTGTGACCACCAAACTCGGCAAAGCAGGCAAGCCAAGTGTGAGTGTAAACCTCGAATATGGCTCGCAAAAAGTAGCCCGTCAAATCGAAATGATGGATGCGCAGCAATTTATCCGTACGTACATCGACGCCAAAAACAACGCATGGATTGCCGCAGGTGGAAAAGCCACTGATGGCAACGCATTACGTCCAACTTTATTAAAAATCCCTGAAGACTTTTTGACCAATCCTCAACAATTTGGTGCGGGTACCAACTGGCAAGACGTGATGTTCAGAACGGCCCCGATGTACAACGGTCAAATCTCGGTATCGGGTGGGACAGAAAAAACGCAATACATGTTTTCGGGGGCGTATTTGGACCAAACGGCCATTTTGGACATGAACTATTACAAGCGTTTGGCCCTCCGTTCAAACGTAAAAACGATGGTTACTGACAAATTGACCATCGGCTTAAACTTGGGTGTAACCAGCATTTTTGACCGCACAGAAGGCACAAAAGGTAAAAGCGACGTCATTAGCTTAGGTTTGCAGAGTAACCCGCATTTTCCCGTTTACAACGAAAATGGTAACCTCGGCTACCGCGACCCCAACTCTACTTGGTTCCGTTTTACGTCTTTTGGCGACATGAACCTTTGGCATCCTTACTCGCTCACCCGCGAGGTGGACAAAGGTACCAAATCGTTCAATACGTTGGGAACAGCCTATTTGGAATACAACATTTTGAAAAACCTCAAGTTTCGTACCAGCCTCAGCGGCAACCTTTTCAACACGCGTAACCACTTTTATTGGAACGACAAACAAAAATATGGCTATTCAGCCGTCTTGGCCGCACAAGCCAACGCAGGCAATAGCTACATGTTCAACTGGCTGAGTGAGAACACATTGACCTACGACAAACAAATCGGTGACCATTCACTCACGGGTTTGATCGGTTATACGTCGCAAAAACAGCGCGACGAAACCATGTACGTAGCCGCCAACAACTTTCCGAACGACTTGGTACACACACTCAACGCAGGTACGGTGACGGCAGGAAACACCACCGCCAGCGAATGGTCACTGCTGTCGTATATTGCGCGTTTGCAGTACAATTTCAATAATCGTTATTTCTTGACAGGAACGATTCGCCGCGATGGCATGTCGCGCTTTGGTGACAACAACAAATGGGGTTATTTCCCATCGGTATCCGCAGGTTGGTTGATTTCGGATGAAGCCTTTATGAGCAATTTGAAAAACATCAACAACCTCAAACTCCGCGTCAGCTACGGTGTAACGGGCAACAACCAAATCCCGAACTACGGAGCGGTGAGTTTGTTGGCTGCCTCCAACTACGTTTATGGAAGCACCATGAACAACGGTTTGCGCGTCAGCAGCATTGCCAATCCTAATTTGAAATGGGAAAAGACAAATATGCTTAACCTCGGTTTGGATTTGGGAATATTGAACAACCGTATTTCTGGTTCGGTAGAGTTTTACAACTCCCTTACCCGCGACATGCTCCTGTTTGTTCCCGTGCCTGACATCACAGGTTTTTCCTCTCAATTGACCAACATCGGAAAAATGCGTAACCGTGGGATTGAGTTGAACATTTCAACCAAAAACACCATAGGCGAATTTAAGTGGACGACGGATTTTAACTTCTCTCGCAACCGCAACAAAGTACTTCAATTAGGCCCAGGCAATGCGCCTATCCAATACGTTGACAACGTTGTGACGGTTCGTACGGAAGTAGGCCAACCCGTTTCTAACTTCTACGGGTATATTTTCGACGGTGTGTTTAAAAACCAAGCCGAAGTGGACGCCTATCCGCACCACGCCAGCACTACCCCAGGCGATCCGAAAGTACGCGACGTAAACGGCGATGGCAAAATCACCGACGCCGACCGCACCATCATTGGCAACAACCAACCTGACTTCATTGCGGGAATGACCAACACCTTCACTTACAAGGGCTTTGACTTTTCGTTTATGCTTCAAGGCGCGTACGGTGGAGAAATCGCCAACAACAATATTCGCTATTTGGGTACATGGGACAACGGCCGTAACTTCTACGCCAGCATGTACAACTACTGGCGCTCAGAAAGCGATCCAGGCGACGGTATTCACTTCAAACCCAATGTGAGTTACCAAGGGTTGCAGAAGCAATTTTCGTCGTATTGGGTAAGCGATGCTTCGTTCTTGCGCATGAAAAATATCCGCGTTTCGTATGCCATTCCGAGCAAAATATTGAGCAAGATGAACATGAAGTCGGCACGGGTATATGTCAACGCAGAAAACGTGTTTATCCTTTCTAAATACAAAGACGGCTACGACCCCGAAAACACGACTTACGGAACCACCTCGTACAGCAGCAGCATGGAGACTTCGGGCTCATACACCAGCGGAAACGCTCCCGTTCCTGGTGCTTTCCAAGGCGTTGATTACGGTTCGTACCCACTTCCACGCGTGATTACAGTAGGTGTCAAGGTTGATTTTTAATTTCATCTTGATTAGTTATTAGTTATCGGTTAACAAATAACAGATTAACAGATTAACAGATAACAGATTAACAGATAACGGTTAACATGTTAATTTCAAAAAACACAAAGCAATGAACAAGCTCAAACATATAATAGCAGTCTGCCTCACAGGAATAGTGATGAGCAGTTGTAGCGATTCTTTTCTTCAATTAGCCCCTGTTTCCAACCCTAATGCGGGTAATTTTTTCAAAACCAAAGCCGATTTTGACTTGGCGTCCAACGCCGCTTATGCGACGCTTTACACAGTTTACAACCCCGAAGGGCCAGTGTCATACACGGGTGAGTTAATGAGCGATAACGTGACAATCCTGAACATTTCGGGTAACATGGCCGACAAATGGCAGTTTCGCGATTATACCCTCGCGCCCGCCAATACGATGGTGTATCAGTTTTGGGAAGATTTTTACCGCTCTTTGTACAACATTAACATTGTGATTGATAAAATCGAAACGGCCGACGTGGACGCCGCCTACAAAGACAAGATAAAGGGTGAAATGATGTTTTTACGTTCACTCTATTACTTTCAGATGGTACAGATTTGGGGAGAAATTCCGCTCGTGACTAAGCCCATTACCGCCGAAGAAAGCTACGGCGTGTTGCGCTCCCCCGTCACGGAAGTATATGCTCAAATTGTCAAAGACTTGCAGTTTGCCGCCAGTAAGCTGCCTTTGGCATCGGCTGCTGGTGCTGGCAAGGTTTCCAAAGGAGCGGCTCAGGCTTTACTCGGAAAAGTATATTTGACCATTGGAGATAAAACCAACGCCGCTGCTGCCCTAAAAGAGGTGGTTAATAGTGGTCAGTACCAATTGCTTCCTAACTACGCTACTCTTTGGGATGCCAAAACAAAAAACACCAAAGAATCTATTTTTGAGATTCAATACTTGGGAGGTTCGTCAACGGCTCCTTTCAGCGACTATTACCTCGGCTTTTTCCCTAATTCTAATGCCCTTGGATTTTACGGAAGCGGCATGAATCAAGTTGTGGACGACACTTGGAACGAATACGAAACAGGCGATGCCCGCCGCGTCGCTTCGATTGATACAGGCTTCACCGATGCCAAAGGAACGTTTACCCGCGTCAAATTCCCTAAAAAATGGCAGGACAAAACGGCGCCAATCATCGGACAACGCATTGCGGCCAACAACAACTTTATGGTGTTGCGTTATGCCGACGTGCTATTACTATTGACCGAAGCCACTGGCGACGCCCAATACCTTAACCAAGTCAGAAAAAGAGCAGGGATGCCAGAGTTCGGTACGGCGACTTATCCTGCGAAATACAATACAATTGAACTGGCAACAGAACACGAAAGAAGGGTGGAGCTTGCCTTTGAATTTCAGCGCTGGTTTGACCTCAAACGTACCAATCGCGCACTCACTGTATTGGCGGCCAAGGGCAAAAGTGTTTCTCAAGCCAAATTATTGATTCCAATCCCTAACGTAGTTAGAGATCAAAATAGCAAAATTACCCAAAATGCAGGCTATTAAATCTGCAAGTTGCAAGTAGGAGACGTTGGCTAAAATCTTTGAAATTCAGAGCGTTTTAGCCAATGTTTATCCCCCATTTAACCACTTAAATAGCCTCCGTTTTGAATGGAACGCATATCTGCTACTTATTTTATTGAAACGCCTTTTGACGTTGAAAAAGCAGCCAACGTATTGGCTGGCGAACAGTCCAGCGGCACTTTTGTGGCTATCCCTGGCGAAACGGATGAGTTGAAACAGCGCTTTGCAGCCAAGGTAGAATCAATCAAGTTGCTCGAAACGGTCTCGCAACCCGCTTTGCCTGGTGCCGAAGGCTACGACGCATATCACCGAGCCGAAATTAAGGTATCTTGGTCGGTTGAAAACTTTGGGTATAATTTGCCCGTGATGATTTCGACCTTGCAAGGCAATCTGTACGAACTGTCTCAGTTCACGGGGCTAAAACTCATGGACTTAGACGTACCCGACTCTTTTGCTACGCACTTTGTAGGACCTCGTTTTGGGATAAAAGGCTGCCGTCAACTGACCCAAGTGTATGACCGTCCGCTCATTGGCACCATTATTAAACCAAGTATTGGGTTGGCCGCCGAGCAAACCGCAGCTCTGGTAAAAACATTGGCCGAGGCAGGCATTGATTTTGTCAAAGACGACGAACTCATGTCGTCGTCGGCTAATTCCACCTTTGAAGCGCGCGTGGACGCAGTGATGAATGTTATTAATCGCCACGCCGACGCTACGGGTAAAAAAGTGATGTACGCCTTCAACCTCAGCGGTGAGGTGGACGTTATGCTTCGGCGGTACGAATACCTCCTCCACGCTGGTGCAACCTGTGCGATGGTGAGTATCAATACCGTGGGGCTGGCAGGTGTCAAAAAAATCTGCGACCAAGGTGCGCTTCCCGTCCATGCCCACCGCAACGGCTGGGGGATGTTGACCCGACATCCGTTGTTGGGAATTGATTTTGTAGCATACCAAAAACTTTGGCGCATGGTGGGTGTTGACCAAATCCATGTCAACGGCATTCAAAATAAGTTTTGGGAAAGCGACGATTCCGTTGTGCGTTCCATCGAAGCCTGCCGCCGACCTCTTTTGGGAGGTTTTGAGGTACTCCCCGTCGTTTCTTCGGGGCAATGGGGCGGGCAAGCACCCGAAACCTACCGCCGTACTCAAACGGTGGACTTGCTCTACATGGCAGGCGGCGGCATTATGGCGCACCCCTACGGCCCTTCGGCAGGTGTAGTAGCCCTCAAACAAGCATGGGAAGCAGCAGTGAAAGGCTGGAGCGTGGAAGAAGCCGCGCAGTTTTATCCCGAGTTTGGGAAATCGGTGGAAAAATTTGGGAGGTCTTTGAAGTTGCAATCAGTATCTTAGGGGATGAAGAACGGTTAATCGTTATCTGTTAACCGTTAATAGTACTAAATACCATTATAAAGTATGATATTCTCCCCCTCAGCCTAAGTTAAATATGGCATTAAAACAATGAGCAAACCTGATAAGCCCTTACAGATATCCATGTAAAAACCTGGCAATCAATAGTTAACAAATAACGATTAACATTTTTAGCCCTGACTTTAAGTGATCAATGATATTACAAAAAGAACTCCTACTGGCTTTTTACGGTGACGACTTTACAGGCTCGACCGATGCGCTCGAATCTTTAAGTCGGTCGGGAGCGCGTACGGTGTTGTTTATTGAACCGCCAACACTTGAGCAAGTCAGTCAATATAAAGGATTACAGGCAATTGGTATCGCAGGAATTTCACGTTCACTTTCCCCTACCGACATGGAGCGAGCGCTTTTACCTACGTTTGAAGCCCTCAAATCGCTTTCGCCGCGCCATGTTCACTACAAAGTTTGCTCTACGTTCGACTCTTCTCCCCACATCGGAAGCATTGGGAAAGCCCTTGAAATCGGCGCAGAAGTATTTCAATCGCCGTGGGTTCCTATTTTGGTTGCTACACCTTCTCTGGGGCGTTATTGTACCTTTGGTAATCTTTTTGCACGCATGGGCATTGGAAGTCAAGGAGTTATTCATCGCCTCGATCGCCACCCGTCCATGAGCATTCATCCCATTACCCCCGCCCACGAAAGCGACTTGCGTTTGCATTTAGCCCAACAAACGGAACGCACGACGGGGCTATTTGATATTTTACAGATTGAACAACCTGACCCTTCGGTTTCCTTGAAAGAAGTTTTACAAAAAGGTTTTGACAATATCCTTTTTGATGCCTTGTACGACCATCACTTAGCGCGTATTGGCCAACTTTTAGATGAAAATGTACCCTCGCAATTACCACTTTTTTCAGTAGGTTCGTCGGGCATTGGAAGCGCATTGGGAACGTATTGGCAACAAACGGGGCTGCTTCAAGCCCGTATCGATTGGGAGTCGGGGGAAATTGATACGCCAATTTTAGTGGTCTCGGGTAGTTGTTCTCCCGTATCTGCACAGCAAATTGCGTGGGCCGAACAGCAAGGGTTTGCGTCGTTGGGCATAGACACGGCGGCATTGATTGAAACTGAAAATACGTTGGAAGCTTTAGAAATTACCATCCAGGAAGCTATCCAAAAAATTCGTCACGGCCAATCGGTTATTGTTCATACCAGCAAAGACAACCACGACCCGCGCATTGCCCAAACAAATGCTATTTTTGAGCAAAAAGGGCTTACCTCTACCCAAATTCGTTCGCAAACGGGAGAGTTTTTTGGGAGAGCACTGGGCATTATTGCGCGTGAAGTTGTTGGTCAAACGAATATCCAACGTGTGGTTGTCGCTGGTGGCGACACCTCCAGCTATGCAGCCCGTGCGATGGGCATCGAAGCTATTGAAATGCTCGCGCCTCTAACGCCTGGAGCGCCTATTTGTTTGGCACATGCTCCTACGTCGGCGTTGGATGGGAAACAAGTTATTTTCAAAGGAGGGCAAGTGGGAACTGAAAATTATTATGGAATTGTAAGTGAAAATATTCTACAAGCATGACAAAAACATTAGGATTAGTTCATACCTCCGCTACATTAGTACCTGTTTTTCAAGAACTTTGTAAGCAGTACATCCCCAACGTCAACGTCTTTAACATCGTTGACGATAGCCTTATCAAACAAGTCATCAGTCGTGGAGAATTGCAGGCCGATACAGCTCGTCGCGTAGTCAACTACGCAGGCTCAGCCGAAAGTGCTGGTGCTGATTACATCATGTTTACCTGCTCGTCCATTGGTGCAGCCGTGGAGGCTGCCGCTAATCTTACCCAAGTACCCGTGTTGCGTGTTGACCAACCTATGGCTGACCAAGCCGTAGCAACGGGGTCGCGCATTGGCGTCATAGCTACGTTACCAACTACCCTCGCTCCTACCTCCGATTTGGTACAAAGACGGGCCGCTTTGGCAGGAAAAGAAATAGAACTCAAGGCCGTCTTGTGCGAAGGAGCTTTTGAGGCGTTGATGGGCGGAAATCCTTCCCTTCATGACGAAATGGTGGCCAAAGCATTAAAAGAACTGAGTACCCAAGTGGATGTTATTGTACTGGCCCAAGCTTCAATGGCACGGGTTGTTGATACCCTTTCGGAATCAGAGAAAATAGTCCCCATTTTGGCAAGTCCACCGATTGCGATGGCGTATTTGGCGACCGTCTTATGAACCAATTTTCAAAAATAGCCTTGTACCTCAGTGGCTTGGCAGTTGTGATGCTCGGTTTAGGGCTATTAACTTCCACCGACGCCCTCTGGCAACCTGCGGCCGTGGCATTGGCAGTTTCTTTGGCCATTGGTATGGGTTCAATTTCGTCGTTGAAAGGGTATCAGTACACCACTTGGATCATCGCCGCCGTGGTAGCAGGCATGATTTACCCCTCAGTTTTTACCAAATGGGGAGATTTTGATTTACGTAATAAGTGGCTCATTTTAGTAATCATCCAGACGGTTATGTTTGGCATGGGTATCCACATGAGCGTTCGTGACTTTGCAGGTTTGGCCACCACGGGCAAGGGTGTGATTATCGGGCTTTTGTGCCATTTTTCGGTCATGCCTTTGATGGGTCTGTTGCTTACCAAAATCTTTGACTTTGACCCCGAAATAGCCGCTGGCATCATTCTGATTGGGTCTTGTTCAAGCGGTTTAGCCTCCAACGTCATGGTGTATTTGGCCAAAGCCAATTTGGTACTTTCAGTCATTGTAACTGCTATGGCGACCTTGGTTGCCCCTTTTTTGACGCCCTTGTTGATGAAACTATTGGCAGGAACCCTCATTGAGGTTCATTTTGTGGACATGATGATGGAGATTATCAAAATCATCATTGTACCCATCGGCGCGGCCCTTTTACACGATTACCTCAAAAACGCGACGCCCATCCTTTGGCAAAAAATCTGGTTTATTTTTGGTATTTGTATTTTATGGCTACTTGCTTTGCCACTTGGGGCATGGGCTTTTTTCAAAGAAATGATTACCTCTACGCCCCTGTTGCAATCCCTTGAGATTTTAGGCTTTTTTGCAGGAGCATTTGTAGTCGGAGTCCTGTACCATTTGCTTACCCTTCGGTTTCCCAAACTGGACAGTCTAATGCCTTATTTTTCGATGTTTGGCATTATTTACTTTACAACGGTTACGACGGCTGCGGGGCGTGAGAATTTGATGAAAGTAGGTTTTCTGCTGTTTATCTGTTCGGTCATTCACAATGCCGCTGGTTATTTCTTTGGGTATTGGTTGAGTCGTTTGTTTGGCTTGGACGTTAATTCCAGTCGAACGGTTGCTTTTGAAGTAGGACTTCAAAACGGTGGTATGGCCTCGGGTTTGGCAGGAAGCATGGGCAAACTCGGTACAGTAGGACTCCCCGCTACGGTTTTTAGCCCTTGGATGAATATTTCGGGGTCTATTTTAGCAAATTATTGGCGTAAACGACAAAAAGATGAGGATAATGCTTAAAATTTATTTCCTACTTTCTTCACTCTTCCTTATACACACCGCCACGGCCCAAACGGTATCGCCCGAACGGATGCAGCAGGTTTACGAAGAAATCAAGACACCACACAAATACGGCCTCATCATCACCCCACCTACCAACGAGAAAAAGCTCGATTGTCCCACGGTTTTTCGTAGAGGAAAAGGTTGGTACATGACCTACCTCATTTACGACGGACGTGGCTACGAAACGTGGCTTGCCAAAAGTAGCGACTTGCTCAATTGGACAACCTTGGGGCGTTTGCTGTCGTTTGCCGATACCGATACTACGCATTGGGACAGCAACCAACGAGCGGGCTACGTAGCCCTTCAAAACACCAGATGGGGCGGCAACTACAAGCTCCAAAAATACGATGGTCGCTATTGGATGCCGTATTTAGGCAGTAATACCCGTGGCTACGAAGAAGGGAAATTATCATTAGGAATGGCCTTTACTACAAAACCTCCCCATAAAGTCACGGAATGGCAGCGCCTTCCTAAACCTACACTCACCCCCGACGATCCCGATGTGCGGTGGTGGGAAAACAAGAAGCACTACAAAAGCACGGTGATTTGGGATAAAAAGAAAACCACCGGCTATCCGTTTGTGCTCTATTACAATGCCAACGGCGACAGCAGCAACAACAACCCCAAGTACCGCTTGATTGAGCGCATTGGTATGGCAGTTTCTAATGACATGAAAACCTGGCAACGCTTTGGCCAAGAACCCATCATTGATCACCAATCGGGGATTTCAGGGGATGCTGTGTTGCAAAAAATGGGGGATTTGTGGATAATGTTTTATTTCGGCGCTTTTTGGAACGGGCGAAAAGATGCCTACAACCGCTTTGCGTGTTCGTACGACCTTGTTAACTGGACCAAATGGCAAGGCGCAGACCTAATTGCACCTTCCGAACCCTACGAAAACCTATACGCACACAAATCGTATGTCATTAAGCACAAGGGGATCGTGTATCATTTTTACTGCGCGGTCAATAAACACGATCAACG
>JBDHXS010000015.1:0-25427 GCA_039810845.1 Runella sp.
CATTGAATACGTCATTGACGTGTGTTTTTACGTCGTCGGTAATGGGTACGGGAATTTTCGACACCCAAATATCCTCTTTGTTCATGCTGTACGTCACCCATAGGTTTTTGTCGGGTGGTGTGCCGTTGCCTTCCTCAATTCCTCGCACGTATTGCGGCCCGTACGATTTGTAATTCCCACCGTAACGCATCGACGTAATTTCGCCATTGACCAACAGCAAGTTATCGTACGTGAGTCCCTCTTTACTAACCGACACCGCCAGAGGCCAGCGAAACTCCGCAGGGTTATAGACCGTGGCATAGCGCCCATCGGACGTCCGTTGTCCCCAAATTTTAGCATTGCTGTTGACAAAGCCAGGCGCGCGTAATGGCGCGTACAACCACGTTTTGCCGTTGTCTTTGCTCACCGACGTAAGGGCGTGCTTCCACAAACCCACGACGTTTCCATTAGGCAAATGATAATAACTGAACGCCTTTAGCTCCCGTTTCAACGGCACGAGCGGGTCGTCGCGGTCGGCTTCTTCGAGCCACTGCTGCATCATCAACGGATTGGCCAACAGCTCGTTGCAAGCCTCCACAAAACCTGCATCGTTGGAAGTGGTATAAAACGGATACGCCGATTTCGACTTATCCCAAGTAGCGTTGTATCGAATAAAATAAATGGGGCCAAACCGCCCGTCGGCGTAAATTTCCCGCACCACGCGGCCAATTCCTTTTCCGTCGTTCGGATCGTCTTTGGCATCCAAGGCAATTCCATAATACGCCAATGTCAACAAGCGATTTTTTTTCGAGACATAAAAACCCATGCGTTGGTGCATAACGGCGTCAAGGTTTTTGGCCACGCCTGCGTATCCTTGTTTTGTCCAGCCGTCAGGGATACGGTAAGTGGGAAAAAGCACCGTTGGGGTGGTCCATTGGTAACCATCCTTAGAAGATGTAATGAGGGTTGCGCCAGGCGGGACGTGTTCCCCCACGGGATTGCTCAAATAATGCAAGTAAAACGTGTTGTTCCAATACACCAGCATCGGGGCATGGTTGTAGGTCCAATCCAACGCTGTTCCGCTTTTATTTTCGCGGTCGGCCCTAAATACCTGAATGTTATGCACTCCCACCGCAGGACTTAATTGCCCGTGGTGATAGTCTACATTAGACAGCGTTTTGCCTACGTAACGAATGGTGTCTTGGGCTTGGACAACTGTGCCAATTAGCCAAGTCAACAGAAAAAGGGAATGGTGTTTGTGCTTCATTTGTACCAAAGTTTGTCAGGGCTAAAGCCCTTCGCTATTACGTTTTTTTTCATGCCCCACGCTAAAGCATGGGGTTAATAGAACAGCATCGAGCCAGTGAAAATTATCCTAAAACCACGTCCTTTAGGGCGTGGGTCAGCCTTAGCTACTCAGCAAAAGGGCTTTAGCCCTGACTTACTCACTCCCGTAAGCCTTTCAGTACATTTTTTTTGGCCTTAAAAATAGTTCCGTGCTTGTGGCCTTGCGGCACTGAAACATCGGCATTGGCATCGCTAAAGGTCTTAAAATCTTGAGTCCGAACGGCGTCGTAGCGTTTATCTTGGTAAGTATCAAAATAAATCAACCACTCAGCGCCCGTTTTCACGACCGAAGGCCCTTCCGTAAATTTTTTGCTAAATGGCACCGATACGTTTTCAAAAGGCCCCAACGGCGTTTTTCCAAAAGCTACTTTTAGGTTTCGTTCGGGGCGGGTGTTATCTTTTAATACCAACACATAGTCATTTTTCTGACGCTTGACAATCACCGCATCAATCACACTAAAGCCTGGGTCGAAGAAAAGTTGGGTGGGGGTAAATGTGACAAAATCTTTGGTGGTCGTGTAATACATGCGGTGGTTGTTGTCTTCGTCTTCGATGCCACGGGGGAAACGATACGGAATTGTGGAAGCCCAAATAATGACAAATCGATCGGCTTCGTCGTCGTAAAACAGTTCGGGGGCCCACACGTTGACGGTAGTTGGTTCGTGTGCCATCACGGGCAAGAGTCGTTGCTCCGACCAATGAATCAGGTCTTTAGAACTGGCATACCCAAACCCTTTGTCGCCTTTCCAACTACTTGTCCATACCAAATGATACGTTCCATCTTTCCCACGCACCATTGAGGGGTCACGCATTACTTTTTGCGTACCGACTTCGGGTTTTAGCAAGGTTGTATTGAGGTCGTTCCAGTGGCGACCGTCGTAGCTGTACAGCATTCGTAAACCCTCGTTAGCAGGTTCGTGGAAAGACGTAAATAGCCACACTTCTTTGCCGCACGAACAGCATAAACAGGTAATGAGAAAAAGGGATAAAAGTCGTTTCATTGGAGAATGTTATCTGTTTTGAACCATTCCAAGGATTGAAACCTTGGAATGGCTTATCTTTTTTGCAACCAAATGACCGAAGTTATTCCCGTTGGGTTCTTCACCGTCACTACCGTTCCACCTTTTACTTCTTCTGCCGAAGTGGTCATTTCTCCCGTTTTTGGAGAAATAAACCGTACCGTGTAAGAGTGCGGAACTTGCGTTAAATCAAGCGATGCTTCAGCAGATTCGGTATAAATGACAAATCCAACGTTGGCATTCCCCGATACCCATTGCTGCGGAGAAGAAGACGAGGCCAAAGGTTTCATGGTAGATAAGTCTTTCAAAAACTGCCTATCGGCCACCGTGGGGATACTTGCCATCGAGCCACCCGCCAACAATACGGCCCAACCGAACGCGTCGTATCCATCACCTGAATACATCACGGCTTTTTCGGGAAATTGCTGGCGATATTCGCTTACAGCCCGATACACTTGGTCAAATGAACTTCGTTTTGGATTTAATAATCTTGCGTGCTGGCGAGGTGCCAGATTTTGCCCTCCTGCGGGCGCATAAGCCGTACCATTGGCTTGGTAGTGCCAATACCGAATGTCTATTATATCGACCGTCGCGGCGCGTGAAGCATCGGCCAAAATCGCGTCTTGGACATCTTTGGTTGTACTAAGACCCACCCACACATTTTTCTTTTTCTCTTTTTCCCACTCTTTGATGACATCCAGCCAAAACTGCACAAACGACAACGGCCCCGTGTATTCTGCGCTAATCAACTGA
The DNA here is from genome assembly GCA_039810845.1 of Runella sp. Lineage (GTDB taxonomy): Bacteria > Bacteroidota > Bacteroidia > Cytophagales > Spirosomataceae > Runella. The sequence continues at coordinate 3,099 of JBDHXS010000015.1, forward strand.
ATGACACCTGTTTGCTCTGAAAAATTATCAAGACATTGACGAATATAAGCTCGGTGTAACTGCCGACGGACGGGCTGCGAAACGTCATAAAACTGTTCGGCCATAAAAATTCGTTTGTCGCCTGCGTAGGGCACGGGTTCAGGAAAGCCTGTCTGATTGAGGTTGTTGGCAGGACGCCACGGAAAATCGGCGTAATGCGCTCCCGCTTCGATGATGTTGTGTTGAAAATAGTTTTGGTGAATCAGCACCAGCCCCTTTTGGTCGGCCAATTGGGCAAACTGTTGGAGGCGGCTCCAATACCACCGATTGTAACGGGTCAAGTCGTATTTACTAAGCCCATCCCATGCGGTTTCTTTGCCACTTCGCGCAAAAGGCAACTCATAAAAAGGCGTCCACACCTCGCCGTCCATCCGTCGAATGCGCTCGTGGTCATCGCGGCGGCGGTCGTACCAAAGGCCATAATTGTGGTCAATGGCCAACACGTTATTGGCTTTCATCCACTCACTCACCTCGTTCAGGTCGTCGGTCAGGCCGCGTCCCGTCATCCGAGGCACAAAGCGGGTTAAATGGGGTTTGGCATTTTCCAACCCATGCGGACGCGCGCTTCCGTTCCACCAAGGCACTTCCTGTCGTTTGCCCGTTTGAACAACATTTCCACGCACAAACCAACCATTTTGAAGGGTCAAAGCAGAGGCGTTCGTAGGCTTCGATGCCGTTGGTAAACCAAGTTGTTCGATTGTTTTTGCCGTTGTTTGGGTGGCAATAGGTTGTCTTTCGGGGGCTTTTTGAATAAATTCGTTCAACGTCAAAACAGGTTGCTGCGCCAACTTTGTCAACGCCATCGCTACCTCTACTTTGGGACTACTCGACGCTTCGGACTCCACGGGCATCAATATCGTACGCGCCTTCGTCGATTCACCCAAGCGGTCAGTCAGTTGGGCATAGTACAGGCTTCGGGGGCGAATGTGTTCGTTGGACATCTCCCAATGCCCATTCCCCGCAAACTGCGCCCACGTACCAAACGCCCAATTTTGAGCCGTAGGAGGCTTTGAGCAATCGACTTTGGCCGCTGTACATTGCCAAAATACACTGTTGGCCGCTGTCCAGCCTGCCCCTTGGCCGTCTTGTCCACGATTACCAAAACTGAGCGCGTTGCCGTCGATGTTCACAATGTCAAACAATACGCCCGACGCCCAGCTGTCAATCGTGCCGCTGAAACTGTAGGACTCATGCGATTCACACTGAACAAAGGCATTGGGCCCCGCAGCACAGTAGCCCACTGCAAAATCGTGGTAGCCGTTTTCAGCATACAAACGCTGAAAAAGTCCTTGTTGTCCTTGCGTAAAAAAAGTATAACGGCGCTCTCCGCCAATTTCCGAAACAGGCTCCAACGCTCGGCAATCTTCAACAGTAACTCGGCGAGCGGAAGCCAAAACGCTCACAGCCGAGCCTGCAAAGTGTTTGAATGTGACTTGTCGTACCCAAGCATCTTGAACGTTGTCGAGCGAAATGCCTACCCAACGATGGTCTTCGTCTTTGGGGTTGTTAGCATCATAGGCCGATACCAATCTCAGGTTTTCCACCCCTACATTGGTAATCGTGTTTTGTTGTTGATAAACTCGTACGTTTCCGCCTCCGTAGGCCGCATCTAATGCAGTCGTCAGGGGAGCATCAAGTGTCAGTTCATTGCCCGAAATAGCCGTAATTGTTCTGTCCCAATAGCTATCTCGTTGTCCCGCTTTCCAGCCCAGTGCCGTTACTCCTCCGCCAAAATGCTCCGTTCCAAGGGCTTGAATCCATTCTTTGGTGGAAGGGCGGTGTACTTGGACAGCATCTCCTACTTTTAGCCCCGACGCATCTTCCACGGCCAATGTCATCGCATTGACAGGCACGTACGGGTTTGTAACTCGTAAACGGTTCTTTTCCAAACCATTTTGTTTCCCAATAACATTTACTAAATGCTCCCGCGATGTACCCGTGCCTACAAGGGTGGTGCCGTTTTCGGTCATGCCACTTCCACGCAGCACAATTCCTGAGGCTTTCAATATGAGTTGACCAGCCACTTCAAACGTTCCTTTTCCCAGCAAAACCGTTCCCCTAAACCCATTTTTATCCAATGGTAATGTGGCTACGTAGTCAATCGCCGCCTGAATGCGGTTAGTGGCGTCGCCATTTTGCGCGTTCACTACTACTTGAATGGGTACATCGGGAATGGCCTCGGTTCCTGCCCGATACCCACAGTACGAAAAGTCGGGAAGGCGGTTGCCGAGGGAGTCAGGGGTATAAAGCAGCTTCCCCTGTTCGTTTTGAAAAACAGGGGGTTGTTTTTTGACAGGTTTGGGAGTCTGAGCCAAAAGCTCTGCGCCCATTACCGCCGTCAGGAGCAATAGTTTATGTAAAAATATTCTCAAAACGGATGTTGACTTATTCGTTTATGTATTCGGGCGGGTTGTGAGCACCCCTCACCACGATTTGTTTTAAACCACAATGGACTCAAAGAATAGCACAAAGAACACTAAGGAAAATCTCTTTGTGCTCATCGTACCCTTCTTTGTGTTCTTTGTGGTAAAAAGACTATGGCTTCACTTGTTTCACCGAAACGACGCTGTTGAGGTAGTCTTCGATGTTGGTATAACCGTCTTTATTTTTATCCAAACTCGCATCCGAGGGGTCGCGAGGATTAAGGCCATTTTTCGTTTCCCAGGTATCGGGCATTCCGTCGCTGTCGGTGTCTATGTAAGGCTTTCCTTTGTATTCAGGATACCCACCCACTTGAGCAATATCGGTAATGATTCCTTGTTTGTACGAATCAATCGGCAAACGGCGGTGCTTAAATTGGGTTTCGGGCAGTTTGACACCTTCTAAATACGTAATTTTTCCCGTACGAACTTGCTCCACAATGCGGGTATCCACAGGGTCACGCTTTGGAAGGGTTGCCCCCGCGTTGGCCAACACATAGTCATGGGCTTTTTGGGTGGACAAAATCGTCATTTCTGGCATTGGAAGCGGCTTATTTACTTTGATGTCGGGCATGTACTTGTCGGCATTTTTGAAATTTTCGACTTGTACGCCACCGTTCCAGTTGTCTTTGGTCACCACGTCGTTTCCTTCCACCACGTTGCCATCCACGTAAGCACGTCCAAAGGTCAAGTATCCCAGCTTACTTCTCCCCGACTCAGGTTTTAGGATACGGTACCCAATCGGTGAGTCTTTCGGCGTCAGCGGGCCTGGCTTGAAATAATTATTGACAATGTTGTACATGGCGCGGTAATCGCCGCCATCCACCGAGCGGTGTACCCAGTTGAACACTACATTATTCACAAAATTAAAAACACCAAACCAGCCAATCGACGGGTTACGACCAGCGTTGTCGGCCCAAAGGTTGCGCATAAACGTACAGTTTTCGCCCCCCAACGTGCTTCCAAAGGCGTGATTCCACGTATCTAATGCTTCGGAAAAAATAGAATTTTGAATGGTAATATTGACCGTAGGTAGCTTTTGCTCAGTTGCCCCCGTGCTGTCGTTGTACATGTGGCGGTACATCGACATGTTTTCATCTAAGCCCCAGCTCGATGACACGTGGTCGATGATGATATTTCCAATCGGATTGCCACCAATCGAATCGTCGCGACGACCGACGTTGGTCTCTCCCCGACGAAAACGCATGTAGCGAATCACGACATCGTGGGTATTGATCCAAACTGACTCTCCCGCCACGCACACCCCATCACCTGGGGCTGTCTGCCCTGCAATAGTGATATAAGGTGCCCGAATAATAAGCGGTGATTTGAGACGAATAATACCTGCTACGTTGAAGACCACCGTACGAGCACCGCCTTGTTCGCAAGCATCGCGGAGGGTGCCTGGGCCACTGTCTTCGAGGCTGGTCACCACATACACCTTACCACCGCGCCCGCCAAACGAAAATGCGCCGCCACCTTCCGCCCCTGGAAAGGCAAGAATCGACGCTTGGGGCAAATCAACAGGCCGAGCCGCCCACGGAATATAGGGTTTGCCCTCACGGGATTCTTTTTGAATGATGGGCAACGCCTTTTGCCAAGCAACATTTGACCGATGATAGGCTTCTTTGAGCATATCGTCGCTGGCTTTTTGCACGTCGTGGGGGACTTGCGGATACTGGGCTAAAACGAGTTGTTTTGTTCCCAGTAACACCGCTATCACCAAAAGTGATAAAAATTTAGCCCGCAGATAACGCAGATTTTCAAGTGCAGATAGCCGCAGATTTTTCAGAAAACCAGTATTGTATAATTCTAAGTCTGGTGTGATTACTGTCTCTGTCATAGATTTGGTTTGTTTTAACTCTCCCTTGCAGTACGCTGTCTCAGTCTTTCAGACGAGAGAGCTTACCCCCTTCTCCTAAAAGGAGAGGGGGCAGGGGGATGAGGTTATTTTAAAGGATCAAAGCCGCCGCCCCACGTATTATTTTGAATAATTTTAGGGTTATTGTCAATAGCCGACTGCGGAATGGCAAAGAAATAATACTCTGGCTTCCAATTGATTGCGTATTTGGTATCCAATTGTTTTGTCACAATCGTGAAATAGTTGGTATAGGCAACGTCCAAATCCACATTGTCGCGCGTGGTGGCAAAATCGGCAGGCACACCCGTTGTTTTGAGGTTAATGGTTACCCCAGTTCTTCTTTTACCGTTAAGGGTTTTCTCAATGAGTTTCCAACGGCGCAAATCCCAAAAACGCTTTCCTTCAAAAGCAAACTCAATCTGACGCTCAAACAAGATAGCATCAAACATTTCAGTACGCGTCATATTGGCTTTTAAGCCGTACAAACCGTCGGTTCCTGCTTCAATCCCCGCTCTTTTACGGATGGCTTTGAGGTGGGTATAAGCTTCATCGAGGCTATTAATTCCGCAAGCACTTTCGGCTAAATTAAGTACTACTTCCGCAAAACGAATCTCAATCCAATCCGTCCCCGAAAACTGCACATCGCTCACGCCCACAGTCGGGTTGATGGCTTTGCGGGTATAGAAGCCCGTATTAGAAGCTCTCGTTTCTACAGTTTTACCTGCGGCAAAGTACGTCCAAAGCTTGTACGATGTATTGCCATTTAAAGGCCAGTTAACGCCATTGTACGCGATTGTTTTGTCAAAACGAGGATCACGGTTTTTGTAGAACAATTGGTCAGAATACGTGTATTTGGTCGATTCACCTGCTTTTTTTCCATCTTTCATCGGGAACGCTTTGACCATTTCCCAAGAAGGTTGGTTGGAGCCTCCCGCTGTACCTGCGTACGACGGCCGAGTTGAGTTATCATAACCGTTATTTTTTCTGGTTTGGTCGCCCGTTGAGGTATTAAAACCCGTCAAGAAAACCGCTTCTGGGTTATTCACTTCTTGAAACCACAATTGGTCAAACGATGCGTGTAATCCGTAGCCATTGGCCACGAGCAAATCATACGCTTGTTTGTTGGCCGCGTACGAAGCTTGCCATTTGGCCGCGTCGTCGGTTGGGTTGAATTGCGGACTTGCTGCATACAAAAGTGCACGACCTTTGAGGGCAGCAGCACCACCTCTAGTGATACGCCCCCAATCCGAAGAGCCCCCCCATTTACCAGGCAAAAACAACATCGCTGAATCTAAGTCACTGACAATTTGCTTGTACGTTTCGGTGGTCGTATTTCTTGACAAAAACGCGGCATCGCGGGCTTCGACCCCTACGGCTTGGAGCGGTTTTGTCACCAAAGGCACGCCTCCGTACAAACGAACCAAGTCAAAATAACGCCATGCACGAAAGAACTGCGCCTGCGCGTTGAGGCGGTTTTTCGTCGTCTGAGCAATGGTTCCACCGTTTACATCATTGATGAAGGTATTGATTACCCGAATTTTCCCGTAGTTGTTGGTCGCGTTTAGTGCAGTACCGAAATCAGCTACATCATTCACTAATAAGGTTCCTTCAAAATACTTACTTTCCCCAAACGACTCGTCTGACAAATCAGGGCGAGTTCCCCAAGAGCCTCCCCACGCAGGAAGGTTTTGGTCGTAGATGTAGTCCAAGTTCATGCGAGCAAGGAGCGAATCTTTAAAAATAAGGCTTCCGTTGACCGAGCCTAAATCAGTTTTATCGAGTACCTTCTCGCAACTTGCCAGTCCAAGCAGTCCCAAAAGGCTGAGTATAGAAAAATAGTTACGTTTCATTGTTGTTATTTTTAGGTGAAAAAACACCGTTTTTGTTCATTACTAACAAGTTATGGCGCGGTTGTGAGCAACCGCAACCGCTGCGCTTTCATTACAAGCCAAGATTTACGCCCAATGAGAACGAGCGCAAGGTCGGGTACGCATCGTAGCTTCCAGCATAGGTTTTGTAGCTGTATGGGTTGTAAAAATTGAACGGATTAATTGCCACTACATATACCTTCAAGTTGTTCATCCCAAGTTTTTTTGCAGTCTTGTTGGGTAAGTTATACGAAACATTAAAGTTGCGCATACCCACGGCGAGCGAATTAACAAACCAAAAGTCTGACACCACATTATAACTATCTCTATAATAAGGACTTGGATAAGCCGCCGAAGTGTTTTGTGGTGTCCAGTGATCGGCCCAGAACTGAGGGCGATTGGCCGTTAGGGTCGCTTGTGAACGTGCTGCTGACTCTACCACCGCTTGTCCGCCAAACGAAGCTCCCATCACTGCCGATACCGACAAGTTTTTATAAGTAGTGCTAACGTTGAAACCCAATCCGTAGCGATTACTTGCCTTTTTGGTTAAAAACAGTTGGTCATCTGTGGTAATTTTGCCGTCCGGCGCTGTGTATTGACCTGTCGCATCTTTTGGCCCTCTCACGTCCTGATAATAAAGCATTCCTGGCTTGGGTGCTTGACCAAAAACAGTATATCCAGGGTTTTTCTCCAACCAGCTGTCCACATCTTGTTGCGTACGGAACATGCCTGCATACTGGTAGCCTTGCACGCCCATGTCGGTCGATTTTCCGATGGGGTCTTCATACGTGCCAATTTTACCTTTGTCCACGTCCACCTTCAATTGTTTGTTGTCACTCCACGATAAAAACGCATTGACTTTGTACGTCCAATCGTTGGTGATTTTGTCGGCCCAGCCCAACGAGATTTCGTAGCCAAAACCATCCACCGAAGCGTAGTTTTCAGAAGGTAGCGTCGCACCGACGAGCAATGGCACCGACGAAGTAAGAGCCGTGAGCATGTTATAACGATGGTCGTAGAAAGCATCAAGACCTAATGATAAGCGGTTTTTTAAGAATTGGGCGTCAATCCCAAAGTTGTACTTGGTGTTGTTGTCCCAACGTGCCTGACGGTTGGCCATGGCGTTGTTAGGAGAAATAATCAACGGGCGATCGCTGTTTCCACCAAACACCGCGCCTTTACCCGTTTGGATAGAATAGCTGGTTAGCCAGTTATAGGCTTTGGTGGCATCTCCCCCCATGAACCCAAGCGACCCACGGAATTTCAAAAAGTCCACAAAAGACACGTTATTTTTGAAGAAATTTTCGTCCGAAATCACCCAACCAGCCGATACTGACGGAAAAAAGCCCCAGCGGTATTCGGGGGCGAAGTTGGTAGAGGCATCGTAGCGAGCTGCAACTTCCAACAAGTATTTGTTGCCGTAGTTGTAATTGATACGACCAGCATACGACAAGTTTCCTGACTCCGATTGGCTTTCGGAAGCCGTTTGAGTACCCGTGGCATAACGCATATTGGGCAGCCCCCCGATGATGACGCCTTCGGCCATAGCAGCTACGTTGTCGTAATTGGTTTCCGATTGTTCAAAAAAAGCAATCGCCGAAACTTGGTGTTTACCAAATTGACGGTCGTAGTTTAAGTAGCCATTAAATTGGTACGTATCATTGTAGCTTGGGTTGATACGCACACGGTCGCCATTGTTCATAGATACCGTCCGCAAAATATCACCACCGTAAATGTGCTTATTCTGGCCTAACATACTGAACGCATAGACATTGTACTTTGTGCCATATTGTTTTCCGAAACTATTATCAAGGGTTTTGGCAAATAATACACGGGCTTTTAAGCCTTTGATAAAAGGTATTTCGTAGTCAATGTTAGCTGTTACGTTTAAGCCTGTGTTGCGAGTACGGGTGAAGTTGTCCGAATTTTGTACTTCAAAAAAGTGGAATGCGTCAACGGTGTTAACGTTACTGGCATTTGATAGCAATACGGGCAAGCCGTTGACATAAGGGGGATTAAACTGAGGGGTATATAGCAACGACCTCATGTCGTTTTCGGGGTTTTCGCCTCCTTGTTTGAGGTAGTACATTTGTTTGTCGTACAAGTCTCCGCTCAACGAAAGACCCGTTTTTAAGCCTTTGGCCACTACAATATCGGCACTGGCGCGGAACGTCCATTTATTGGCGTTAATTTTGTCGAAATTGGCATTTTGGGCATTGTACGTAATACCCGCAAAGTACGTAGCCCGCTCAGTTCCTCCGCTCACGTTGAGTGCATGACGCATCACTGACGACGGTTTCCACGCCATTTTTAACCAATCATAGTTATTTTGTTTAAAATGGTCGAGTTCGTCTTGGGTATAAATCAATGGGTCGGTCGCGGGGCGACCTGCTGCAAAATTGAGGTTATTCATGTACGTAGCATGTTCAAAACCGTTCATCATTTTGGGCAACATGGCCGCATCTGACACCCCCACCGAGCCGCTATAACTAAACTTGGGCGCCCCCGATTTTCCGCGTTTGGTACTTACTACCACAACCCCTTGGTTAGAGCGCGCTCCGTAAATAGCCGCTGCGGCATCCTTCAAAACCGAAATCGCTTCTACTTCCGACACATCCAAAAGGTTAAAATCATCTTCGGTTCGTACCACGTTGTCAATCACAAACAACGGGCGCAACGTACCGCCGTCTTTTGACAAAATGATAGGGTTACGAACCGTCAACTGACCGTTATCACCAGGACGACTTGTTCCTCCAGACACACTTACGCCTGGCATTTGCCCCTGCAAAGCCGCCGACAAGCTCCCAACGGGCAATTCCTGAATGGCTTTCATGTCAACGGCAGCAACCGCCCCCGTAAGGCTCACTTTTTTCTGTGAACCATACCCGACTACCACCACCTCGCTGATGGAGGCTACGTCGTCGTCGAGGGTGAGATTAATAGAGGTTTGTCCGTTGACCGCCACTTCGCGGGTTTTATAGCCTACCGAGCTAATGACTAAAATTTCGTTCCCTTTGGGTACATCAATTTTAAAGTTTCCTTCGCCGTTGGTAAATGTTCCTACTTTTGAACCTTTGATAATCACGTTGGCACCTGGAATAGGTTGCCCAGCAGCGTCCTTTACGTTTCCTGTTACGGTAATTGCGGCCGTTTTCACGGTTGTTTTTGGGGCAGTTCCTCCCTGTTTTTCAGCGTAGGAAACTCCCATAAAACAAACAGCTACTACCGCCGTGAGACACGCCTTGGCAAGGCTTTTGTCCCATGTTAGTTTGGTTTGTAAAAAAGGATTCATTGAAGAGTAATTGGATTAGTTATGAACTTAGATTGAGGTTTGATAATCGGTATTTGTCAATCGCGGTTGTGAGCAACCGCTTACACGGGCATTAGGATTTGTTTTTTGCTTCTTTGATTCGTTTTTCCCAGTCCTGACCCGCCTTTTTCATGTCAATTCCTTGGGCTGATAAGTAGTTGTTGATTTTTCCTTTGTACTTGCCAAACCACGCATGTTTTTTCTCCGACGTATCGGCGTCCATGGCCAATTCACGCGCTTCGGTCAACCACGTCAGGATTTGGACTTTTTGGGTATCGGTCAAGTCGGGCAGCATTTCTTGATAGCCTCGGTAGGTTTTGGGCAATACCCCGTACGTCATTCCGTCTTTGATTTGATCAACTTGGGCAGGCGTAAGTTCTTTGGCGAGGTCGGCCAAGTAATTTTTGTGCAATTGCCCCAATCGGACATTCGTTTCTGTCTCCAACTGTTTTGTTCTTTCTTCCGACGGCTCGGTCAATGTTTTTTTAGCTGTTTTTACACCTTCGTGAAGGATATTCAAATCGAGGTATTGCTGGGCGACGCGGTGGCTTACCCGCTTGAACTGAGCAGAATCAGGCAGTTGCAATGCTGCTACTATCTTTTCGGCGCGCTGTTTTATTACTTGTTCGTAAGCAATTTCTTTGTCGTTGGGTTGCCCCAATGCAGTCGTGGCCACAGCCCAGAAAACAAACAATATTCTTTTCATTTTCAATTAGTTATATTTACTTAAAACTCTTTCAATTCAATTGTTTGCCCTTTTTGGATAACCAACTCTCGTACTTTGCCAGCGTAGCGAAGAGTGCAAGGATTGCCCGCGATGGAAGTGATTTTTAAGTAGGTGAGCTTGCCTTGTGCCCAACTAAAATCCAACTCAAATCCTCCGCGCACTCTGATACCTCGTACCATTCCTGTGGGCAGGTCGGAAGGCAACGCGGGGAGGAGGTCGATGTACTTCGTGTGGCTTTGTAGCAACATCTCGACGATGCCCGCTGAGCCACCAAAATTGCCGTCAATCTGAAACGGTGGGTGGGCGTCAAACAAGTTGGCGTACGACCCACCTGCTCCCGAAGCAGGGCGCAACAGCATTTTGACCATTTTTTGGGCGTGTTCACCGTCTTTGAAACGTGCCCAAAAATTGATTTTCCACGCCAAACTCCAGCCCGTTCCTTCATCGCCACGGTACAGCAGCGATTGGCGGGCGGCTTTGGTCAACTCAGATGTTTCGTCCCAATTGATTTCATTACCTGGGTGTAGCCCCCACAAGTGCGATACGTGGCGGTGTTTGTTGGTGGTATCGTCTTTGTCTTCCAGCCATTCTTGCAACTGTCCGTATTTCCCAATTTGGTTAGGGGCAATTTGAGCGTAGGTAGTTTGCAGGGTTTTTCGCCACGCTTCGTCGGTTTTTAGTACTTCTGATGCCGCAATGCAGCTTTTAAGCAATCCGCGAATAATTTGGTGGTCCATTGTTGGACCTGCTACCAATCCCCCATTTTCGGGCGAATTGGAAGGCGTACTAATCAACCAACCCGTTTTGGGGTCTTTGACTAAAAAATCCACAAAAAACGTCGATGCCTCTTTCATGATTGGGTAGGCCGTTTTTTGTAAAAATTCGCGGTCTTGGGTAAACAAATAATGTTCCCACAAATGCTGGCAAAGCCACCCCGCCCCTGTCACCCAGATGCCGTGGTTAGAGGCGTTGATGGGCGTGGTATTCCGCCAAAGGTCTGTATTGTGGTGGACGACCCAGCCGCGTGCGTTGTAGTAGGTTTTGGCCGTTTCTCGCCCTGCCACCGACAATTCTTTAATCATTTCCAACAACGGCTCGTGCAACGGCGAAAGGTTCAGCACTTCGGCTCCCCAGTAGTTCATTTCGGCGTTGATGTTGGTGGTATATTTACTTCCCCAAGGCGGCGCTAATAAGTCGTTCCAAATTCCTTGTAAATTGGCGGGGCGGGTATTGGGACGAGAACTCGAAATGAGCAAATAACGGCCATACTGCACGTATAAGGCCATCAAGGCAGGGTCAACGTTTTTTCCAAATTGATTGAGACGCTCGTTGGTTGGCAGGTTTTCTGCTGCGCTTTTACCGAGGTCAATCGAAAACGTTTGGTAATACGATTGGTATTCTTTAATGTGCGCTGCTAGTATTTCTTCGTACGTTTTTTTGCCAATTTTCGTCATCGTTTGTTGGCACAGCGCTGTGGGATTGGCCGTAATATCTTGGTAATTGACGTAGTTGGTAGCCGCAGCTAGGTAAAACGTGACTTTGTCGGCTTTGTCAATTTCAATACCTTGGTCGGTGCATTTAAGCGTGCCATTTTGCAACTGAACTGTCAGGTAACTTTCACCTTTCAACGCGCCATTTTTCACTTTTACCGACAATGCCAACGTCTGATTGTCCACGCGGCGAAGTAAGTAGCCTTTGTGCGGACTGCTCAACACGGCAGTGAGGGATAAACTGGCTTTGCGGTCAGCTTCTAAGCGAACGACCATGACTTGCTGAGGTTCACTCACAAAATACGTTCGGGTAAAATGCGTTCCGTTGGCGCGAAAACTGGTTTTACAAAGTGCGTCCGATAAACGAAGCTCGCGGCGGTAATCTCTGATTTCACCCAAACCTGAAAACATCAACGTCAAATCACCAAACGGCTGATAATCGGCCTGATACTTTGGCGTCGCAGGCGGGTTATCATCCTGAATTTTATATTTCCAAGGTTTTACCAACGAAATCAATGCAGTCGGTTCGCTTTCGGGATACAATCCGATGGGGCGCGAAGTATCTTTATAACCTGCGATGCCTCCTTTATCGAAAAAGTTAATCACCTGAACGGCAATTACATTGACACCTGGTTTCAATAAATTGACAGGGACACGATATTTTCTGGGTTCAAGGCTGTTAGTGGTTCCAATCAACTGCCCATTGACGTACGTAAGGTCATAATCACGAATGCGGTTTAGGTCCAGCACTACGTTTTTCCCTTGCCAATTGGCAGGAATATCAACCGTGGTACGAAACCAAACGGCACCGTCCAGTCCTTCAAACCCCACGGCCTCCCAACCTTCGTATGAAGGCACAGGCATGGTTTCCCAGCGGGCGTCATCAAAGTCCATCGACGCAGGATTTCCAGCCATCCCCTTCAAAGCCAGCATGTCAGCCGTCCATTGTTCTTTTTTGCCTTCTTGGGTTTTTAGCCCCATAAAATGCGTTTCTGCTAATTGTTCGGCGGCTTTTTGTTTTCCTTCGGCCAACAACTGACGGATTTCGGCCAAGTACTTCGACGCATCTTGGCGGTTAGGGTTACGCGGCTCGCCCGTCCAGAGGGTTTCTTCGTTGAACTGAATACGGTCTTTTTGCACTCCCCCAAACACCATCGCCCCTACTCTGCCGTTGCCAATGGGCAACGCTTCTGTCCATTTTTCGGCAGGAGTATTGTACCACAGTTGGTAGTCCTGTGCGTACCCCCAAAAAGGAAGTAGGAGAATATGAAAAAGGAGTTTTTTCATCCGTTTAAGAGGTCTGAAAAACAGATTTGATGTATTGGGTATTCGCTCCGAAATTTTTCTTGACGTTGTGTGGCTCTTTGGCATCCCGCGAACGCTCAATGACCAGCCAGCCTTCCCATTTCATCTCATCGAGGGTTTGTTTTACTTTTTTAAGGTCAAGGCGGGTATTATTTTCCAGCCAAACCCCGTCTTCATCGGTACAATGAATTTGGCAAATGCGCTTGCGACCCAGTAGCTTAAGCTCTTTCAACAAATCACGGCCTGCTTTCAGGGGGTTAGAAAAGTTGAAATAGATTTGAATGTGTTTGGAGCCTATTTCTTTTAGTAATTCTACCTCTCCTTGAGCGTCCAATGATGTTTCGATGCCAATCACTACGTCGGCTTTTTTGGCCATTTGGCCAACCACTTTGAGTCGTTCTACAATGGCAGGGCGTAATTCGGGGTTTTTCACCAAATCCCCCTGAACCCCCAATGGCAAGAAACCCACTTTGATATTCATGGCTTTCATGGTGTCGATGCAGTCTTGCACCATGCGCTGGTAGGTAGGTCGCGTTGCAAACGATTGGGCATAAAAACCCGTCATTGCCAGCGAGCAAATCTCCAGTTGAAGTTCTTTAGCTTTGTCCAAAAACTGCTGGCGCACTTCTGGCTTAGCCAACTGACTATCAAAGGTTTCCCGATTACCCAAACCGCCCATATCGATTTCTACTCCGTCGGCTCCTATCTCTTTGGTTAATGAAAAAGCACCCAATTTTTGACGTTTCAGAATCATCAAATCCACTACCGCTACTTTGTAACGACGGTTTGAGCCAGCCCACCCACGCGCCCCTCCCAGTAGCATACTTGCGGCTAATACACTACTTTGTTTCAGGAATTGACGACGATGGGTGAGCATGGGCACTTATTTATGGTTATTAGAGGATTCGGTTAATTTGATAATTATTACTCTTTCGCAGCTTCGATAGGCTGGGGTGCTTTATAACCTTCCAAAGCAGGCCATTGACCGTCTTTGATGGGTACTAATTTTAGTTTTTTGGGATTCACTACGGCATGTTTGATACGTTGACGACGCCACGTATAAATCACGTGAATCATCCCGTCGGACGTCTGAATCACCGACGGATACGAATACTGGCTAATGGGCGAATCTTCCAAAATCACCGCTGCCGCCCATTCTTTTCCGTCTTTTGACACTGAAAGATGCAAGGGTGTACGAGGCCCTTTGGCCAAATCCCCTGGAGGCAATACGTGATTGTAAACCAGCGCATGACGGCCGTCTTTGAGCGTCACGGCGTCAGTACCAGAGTTGTTATTGGGCAAACTTGATTTAGTCAATTCCGACCAAGTTTCGCCATTGTCATTTGACCATGATTCCACTAATGCACGGTTTCGGCTACGGGCTAAAATCTGCAATTTACCTTTGCCATGGTCTAAAATGCTCGGTTGAATGGCGTTAAGGGCTTTGCCGTCGTTGATGGGGCCAATTTTTCGCCACGTTTTGCCAAAATCAGAAGTTACTTCAAAATGAATTTGCCAACCGCCTTTGCCTTCGGTGCTGGTCGGGCTCATCAAGTTTCCGTTGGAAAGCAACACAGGTTTATTTTTAATCGGACCTAAAAAACCTTCAGGTAACGCCTTGGCTGCTGACCACGTAAGGCCACCGTCCGAAGAGGTCTTCAACCAGCCTTTCCATTCCGATGGGCTTGGGCCAATTTTGTAGAACAACATCAAATCTCCGTTCGGTATTTGGTACAAAACGGGGTTCCAACACGCATAGCGGAGCTTCTCATCGACGACGCCATCGGCTACATTTTGTGGAGCTGTCCACTTGCCATTTACTTGACGACTTACCCAAATACACACGTCGGGATTGCGTTCTTTGGTCCCCCCAAACCAAGCCGCGACCAACCCTTTGGGCGTTTCGGCGATGGTTGAGGCGTGGCTCTCAGGGAAAGGTGCTGTTTCAAAAACAAATTCATCTACCACTACTCCCGACTGCCATTTGGATAGCTGGCACAAGGCTGTTTGGCCGATGATTAGGCAAACAAGGAAAGGAATAATAATACGCTGGGTCGCCATGAAAACAAAAACGGATTGAATTGGTTCTGTTGTAAGTGGTGGCCTCCAAACGAAGAAAAAAACAAAAAAAACAAAAACAAATGAAAGAAAACAGGTTTCCCATTTTAGACGACTCGTCGCTTTTCTTCGCAAGATGACTGTCCACAGTTCTTCGGTGATTAGGTTGTTTCTCGAAAAATTGCTTTTTGAGCCATTTTAAGGGGTTTTTGCAATTTTTCAAGAATTATCTACCGAATTATCTTTACAAGTATAGTTTTTTAAAAATAACTAACCCTCCTGAACTGTCTGCTTGAATAGAACTTTAGCTTTATTTATTAGCAATAAAAAAGGCAGCAAGATACTCTCTTTCTCGAAAAAATACGAAACTATGATTTGGTTAAAAAAGGCTACTTTTCTTTCGTTTCAAAAACCTTGTTTAAGAACCGAACAGTATGGTTCAAGACAGGCACAAACCACGGATGGAAGAGTACAAACGTGTGAGGAGCTTCTGGAAACTCTCGCACTTCAGAATAAATATGAAGCGCATCCAGTTTTCGCCGCATATCGTCACGACCAGCGTGCATACGATCCACGGAGCTATTGACAAACAAAATAGGAGGCGTGTTTTTATCCACGTGGTTGAGGGCGCCTGCTTCGTGCCAAAGCTCAGGTTTTTGGGTTTTGTTGTAGCCAAACCAATAGGTAGCAGCCGAAATCCCTCTGCTATCGTCGCCTTCTCCCGATTCGGGATGAATAAAGGCCAACGTTCCGTCCAAATCAACTATGGCGTTGACTCGGCTCGAAAAAGCAGTGTATTCGCCTTGACTTCCCTCAAAAGCTGGATTGTCGTTGGTCGTGCCCAGCAAAGCCGCCAACTGCCCTCCCGCCGAAAAGCCCAAAGTGGCAATTTTATTGGGGTCAATCTGGTATTTTTTGGCATTGGCCCGCATCCAGCGTACCGCCGCTTTTAAATCATGAACCGCCGCAGGATACAATGCTTCGGTTGAAAGGCGGTACTCTACTGTGACAGCCACAAAACCTTGTTCCGCCAGTTTCTGTGCCAAAGGAATATGATGCGTGCGGTCGCCCGAACGCCAGCCACCGCCATGAATCACCAACACCGCTGGGCGGGGTTTCTTAGATTTACTTTTGGGATAAAACACATCCAACTGCAAATTGCGCGAACCCAAAGAACAATAAGTCAGATTACGCTCTTCGGCCACCGTATTCGGCAGCGGAAAGGCTACTTTAGAGGCTTTGGGGTACTGTTTTTGAAGTTGAGAAAAGGCTTTGGGTACGTTAAATGAAGTATCAGGGACATTGGTTAGTCCAAAGGTCAGCAACGGGCCTTGCGGATTCCAATTATCTTTACCTGCAAGCACCTTTCCAATTGTATATCTTTGAGCTTCGCTTTCGGTCAACTGTTTTGACCAAGGCACTCGTTTTGAAGCCGTTGCCCCCGCACCTTTTGAACCATATTCGGCATAAAAAGTAGTTTTTTCGGCATTGGGCTTATCCCAATTATGCCAACCTTCGGGCTTCACCACGTTCGACATCGTACAGTTCAAAAATACCGTTTGAGCATAGTCTCGCCACGGCCGCCCCAAATACACACTTGCCTCGGGCGACTCGCCGTCGAGTGTACATTCGTTAAACACAAAACCGTGGGCTTGCCCTTGCGGCGTAGAGGCTGCTGTGTAGTAGCCTCCATTCAGCTTTGAGCGAATGTGGCATTGCTGAAAATAGGCCGTTGCCCAGCCGAAAATAAAATCGACGGTACCTTCGATGTAGCAGTTTTGGTAATACTGCCGCGTTCCTTCGCGCTTGGGATAGAGCGTATCTTGACACCCTAAAAAGCGACAATTGACAAAACGAGCACGGTCACCATCGACCAACATAGCCACCGCCTGACCAACGGGGCCTGCGGAGTTGGCAAAGGTGATATTGATGGCTGTGAAGTCGTTGGCTACAATGCGCGTAGAAGTAGAGGTCGTGGTTCCGAGTTTTACACCTTGTGGGTTGATTTTTCCCGAAAAATCATCGTACGTCAAAACCGTGCTTTCAGGGTCATCTCCCATGATAGTCACGTGGTTTTTGGTCGAATCAAGCGTCAATTTTTCTTTGTAAATCCCTTTTTTGATACGAATGAGTACGTCTTTGGTATTATTGAGCGGAATAGCATTAAATGCTGCCTGCACCGTCGTAAAGTCCCCCGACCCGTCTTGGGCAACAATCAACAAGTTTTTAGGCGCTGTTTGAGCAAATAACGCCCCCGCAAAAAAAAGGCTTACAAGAAAGATTTTTTTCATACTTCACTTTTTAAATCACGCAAAGCCGTAGAGTTGTAAAGAATTTAAAGGCAAATTAATGCTATTATTCAAACAGTAAACTCGAAAACCCTAAACTTAAAATCTACTTTCCCCATTTTTGGAGCCAATTTGGGTACTCCGTTGATAAAAGCTTGGCAGGCCAATTTCCATAATAAGCATAGCCAACACGGCGCTCGTTTTCGATTTCGGCCAAGGTTGCCTTTGGGACACTATCTCGTCCCGTAAAAAAGGGTTTGTTAGTTTCGAGGTCGTAAAACCGCGCCCAAATGGTAGAATTTGGGTCGGCCACTACAATTCTATCTTTGCCTTTGGGTTGAGAAGCATCTACAATGTCTTGGGTTTTGATACCCACAATTTTTGAGGCTTCCAACCAAGCCACAGCAGCATGAATGGCTTTTTGGATTTCGGGAGAAGGGGTTTCGATGGCCATCAAAAATCGGATAATTCCAACGCTTTCATTCCCACTCAACGAAGGCAACTCAAAAGCGCGGGCTTTAGCAGGTAACAGCGTTTTGCGGTCGTGTTGCGCACACCATACTGTTAATTTACCTTTTTGGAGAAACTGTGTTTTCAAGATACAGCTGATTCCCTTTGCCATTGCGGCTTTGGCTTGGGGAATCAGCGCTTTATCCACCGTTTCAAAATCATTTGTACCTTCTGAAATGTATTTCATAATCCACATTACATCCATCATGGCATTATCGTTGAAAGTAATGTGCTTGTGATAACTGCTCGTATCGGGGTAAAATTGCCCCCAGCCCCCTGCGGCATTTTGGGCTACGAGCAAATATTTGATGCCATTTTCAGCAGCTTTCAAGTAAGCAGAATTGCTTGTTTTTTTATAGGCGACAACCAACGTTTTGATTTCGCGCGTTGTGGCTTGGTCGTCAATGGTAGCGTCTAACTTATTTTTTTCGGAAAGCAAGGTTGTTTTTAGCGATTCCGATAACAGATTATCATAATTAATGGCATTACCACCTGGTTGCGGCCAACCGCCATTGTTACGTTGATAAATCAACATTCGTTCTGCCACAGAGTCTTTGGCTATTTCCTGTGTGTTTATTATCGCATAAGAGCAGCCCCCTAACCCAGCAACGGCTACCGCCCAAAGGGGGATGGAGAACAACAGGGTAATGAGTAAGCTTAAAAGAGGTTTGTTCTTCATGGGGCTTCATTTTGTATAGCATTCGCTCACGAAGACGCGAGCGAATGCTATGGATTAATAACCTGGATTTTGTTTGAGTTTTCCCTGATACGCATCCACCGTGGCTTGGTCGTACGGAAACAATTCGCTTTTCCCCGTCACGAAGAAACGAGCAATACCCGCATGTAGCTGAACACCATCAATAAGGTTGGTGGTCAGGTGTTGCCGCCAGTCCAAACGCGTCCAGCCCGTTGGAGCTGTAGTGAGTGCAGTAGATTTGTAAAACGAATTCATCCATTGGATTTCTTCTCCGTTGTTTCTCCAGAAAATATATCTTGGAACGTTGGCATAAGCCCCCTTTGCATCTCTAATGTCCTGAATTTTTTGACGCGTTTCATCGATTTTTTGCGCCAATAAATTCCAACGAATCAGGTCAAACTTACGAATCCCTTCGCTTCCAAACTCAAGATAACGCTCATTAACAATGGCATCAAAAAAGCCAGCTTTGTCCGTAGGAGTTTTGCCCATTCTGCTTTCGTTACCTCTGTAGGCTCTTTTACGAACTTCTTCAAAGGCCGAAATCGCGGCTGCCGTTGGCCCACTGTTCAACTCATTTTCTGCCTCCGCAAACATCAATAGTACATCTGCAAAACGAATCAACGGCCAGTTATAGCCAGGATTTAAAGCCGTACCTGGCAACAAAGGCACCCGCCAATCTTTACGGAATTTACCATCCGTGATTTCCCCCAAACGGCGCGGCGACTTAACATTGGTAGCAGCCACAGCATACAACGTTGTCGTTACATCGCGGCGTGTATCCACAGAGTCAAAGGCATAAAAATAGTTAGGCAACACCAACAAACCTCCTCCTCCTGAACCATATCGTGAGGCTGCATTGACCGATGGACCGTTATAATTACCCATACGACTATCAGAATTGGAGTTTGAACCTCCCGCACCCACTTCAAAGATGATTTCGCCGAAAGGATCGTACGTAAACGAAGTCAACTTACGCCAAATATCTTCAAAACTTGGATTAAGCGTGTGTTCGGTGCGTTTGGCCAACAAATCGGCACATTCATCACGCGCAATTTTGATATACGTTTGATAATCAGCATTACGTTCAATTTTACCATTGCTACGTAACGAATACCCTCCGCGGAACATCGCCAATTTTGCCCGAAGTGCTTTTACCGCCCCCTTAGTCACGCGTTCGTTGCGAACAGGAATTTCGGTCCTCCAAGGCACTAAGTCCGTTGCTACTTTGAGGTCGTCAATGAGTTTTTTGTACGTCTCATCACGGTCAGACTGCGGAATAAACAAATCAGTTTGTTTGTAAGCGGGTGTAAACGGCGCAGGCACATCACCCCAGTTGCGGAGCAATTCAAACATAAACTGGGCCCGAAGCGTTAGCACTTCACCATGCAAACGACGTAGTTCTTTTTTCTCGGCCTCGCTCCCGTTGTTATAGAGCGCCATTTGTGGAATCTGTTCAATGCACAAATTGGCTTTTTCGATACCACGGTACAATTGCAAAAACGGGTTACGAATTTCGGTATTGGTCAACAACAACTGGTA
This sequence comes from Runella sp., assembly GCA_039810845.1. GTDB lineage: Bacteria > Bacteroidota > Bacteroidia > Cytophagales > Spirosomataceae > Runella. The sequence continues at coordinate 23,211 of JBDHXS010000015.1, forward strand.
ACGGCCGATTCCACGGCGACCATTGTCGATGTTTCCTGACACAATCATTTCGTCCGAATCGTACGGATAATACATATTGATACGGATTCCGTAGCCGTTGTCACCCATCAGTTCATCATAAACACCAATCACGGCGTTGGTGGCATTGGCGAGGTTAGAAAACGCATCTGCAATGCTAATTTGCGACTTAGGTTGTACATCCAAGAATTCCTTGCAACCCGTCACCATCATCATCGTTATGGCAAGTGGGAGTCCCAAGGTGGCTATTTTTTTAAGTAATTTGTTCATTTCTATCAAAAGTTAGAATGTCTGAAAATCGTTTTTTAGTGCTTTTTAGAAAGTTACATTCACCCCAACTACCCATGTTTTTGCCCGAGGATACCCCGCAAAATCAACCCCTTGCGTCAATGGGTCAGCACGACGTGTATTTACTTCAGGATCGTAACCCGTATATTTGGTCAAGGTAGCTAAGTTGTTGACCGTTGCAAAAGCCCTAAAACGCGAAATCTTTATTTTTTTCAATAGCACCTCTGGCAACGAATAGCCTACCGTTAGGTTATTGAGGCGCAAGAAAGAACCGTCTTCTACCGCCCAAGAATGCAACCAATAACGCTGTACCCGCACTGGCGACCAGATGGTAGCGTTTGCATTGAGTTGAGCTAAAGCTGTTGGGTCAGTCACTACCTGTCCTTGGTCGTTGATGTTTGTCCATCGGTCTTTCATAAATGACAGCATATTCAGGCTCGGAAACGCTCCATCAGTCATTTCGATTTTGTTGGCATTATAGATGTCATTGCCTACGACCCAGTTCAAGAACAAGCTCAAGTCAAAGTTTTTATAGACGAGTTGGTTGTTCCAACCACCGATAAATTTCGGGTTAGCGTTTCCAATTACCGTACGGTCTTTATCGGCCGTAATTAGGCCATCGCCATCAATGTCTTTCCACTTCAACATACCTGGTTGCGGTGTTCCATATACCGAATTGAAAGCGATTCCAGGCTTAATGGTGTAAGTATTGGTAGTGGCATTGAAAGTAAAATCATCTACTTTGTAAAAACCATCGGTTACGAAGCCGTACATCAATCCTACTGGTTCGCCCACTTTTACCAAATAATCATCAGTTCCGTCCGAACCTTGCCATCCTGAGTTACGCGTCAATTGGCTCACTGTTCCGAGATTGGTTACCGTATTTTTATTGGTCGAAATGTTAAAGCTTGAATTCCAAGAAATGTCTTTTTTCTGGATAATGTACGCGTTCAACTGCAACTCTACCCCTTGGTTGGTAGTCGAGCCTAAGTTTTTGATTTGCGACGAATAGCCTGAAGTGGGTGGAATCGCTACGGCCAAAAGAAGGTCATTCCCGCTGTTTTTGTAAGCGTCAAGGGTTACTTGGAAACGATTGTTCAAGAATGAAAGGTCAAGACCTACGTTTTGGGAAACGTTCGATTCCCATTTCAAATCCTCGTTGGCCAACGCCACTGGCGCATAACCTGGCACGACGGTATGATTGAGCGCATATTCGCCCGTTACGCCGTACAATTGTTGGTATAATAAATCCCCAATACGGTTGTTACCTGCCACACCGTAGCCCAGGCGCAATTTACCATCGGTCAAGATTTTATTATCTTTCAAAAAATCTTCTTTCGTAAAACGCCAAGCCAAAGTACCCGAAGGGAATACCAACGCACCGTTTTCGTACTTGAATTTCGTCGAACGGTCAGAACGCAGCGAAGCTGTGGCTAAGTACTTATCTTTGTAACTGTAGCTTACCCGACCAAATAATGAAAACAAACGGTTAGGGGGCGTTTCGTTTGAACTGGGGCGAGGCTGTGCCGCACCCGAAGGTGCCGAACCTAAGCCCATATTTGCCAGAGCTTGTTCAGCGGTAATATCCGTTGGGAAATAACGCGTTTCAAAACTTGTGCTTTTAGTAGCATTGTGGTAAATTTCTTGTCCCACAATCACGTTCACATCGTGCTTATTATCAAACTTTTTGCTGTATTGGAGTGTATTAGCATTGTTGATGGTTACGGCATTTTGTTGCAAAATAGAGGCAACAGGTTGTGAAGAAAAGTTACGCGCTGTTCCTGTAATTTTGCTCCAAAAAGAGTTGGTTTTACCGTCATTGTTATCAATTCCAACGGTTGTTTTGAAGGTCAAATTTTTCAAAATAGCGTAGCTGGCATATCCACTCAAGTTAATGGCTTTTGTATAAGC